>JABLXR010000019.1 GCA_013178015.1 Anaerolineae bacterium | reverse complement strand
GAAGCCGGGAGACGGGAGTGCGAATGGACGAGCCCCTGGATCATGCCCTGCGCCAGATGCTCAACCATGACATCGTCGCCATACCGGTGGTGGATGATCAGGGCGTGGTCCTGGGAGACCTGACGCTGGCACGGGTCATGCGCTATCTTCTATGCCTCTCAGGCCCAAGACCAGGGCCTCGGTTGTGAGCGAGGCAGCGTTGCCCTCGATGGAGCCCGATCGTCCTGGGGCATAGTTGCCTGACGACGTGGGGGAAGGCCCACCATGGTCTCGCTGATTGCTCAGTACTTCCTCAACCACCGCCTCAACGCCGAAGAGCTTCGCTGGCAGATGCAGGCACTGGCGGAGGCCGGCTATCAGGGGGTCTACGCTCACGCCCGGCAAGGGCTCCTCACTCCCTACCTCTCGGAGGACTGGTGGCGAGCGGTGGACACCATAGTGGCGGCCTGCCGGGCCTACGGGATGGAGTTCTGGATCTGGGACGAGGACTACTACCCCAGTGGCCTTGCCGGGGGCCGGGTGGTGTGGGAGGAGCCGGGGTTCATCGCCCGAGGGCTGGAGTTCAGCCTGGCGGAGAGGGAGGGCGCCGGTCCGTTCGAGGTGGACTTCGAGCCCGGGCAGCTGCTGCGGGCCTTCGTCCTGAAGCGAGAAGGCGAGAGGTTGGGCGAGCCACTCGACGTGACCGCCCGGTGCGGTACGCGCCGCCAGCGCTGGACCGCCCGCAGCCTGCGGCACTCGGCCTATTCTCCCCTCATGGACCCGGTGGGGCACCCCCATTGGCGCACCTCCATGGTGGACAACCGGTTCGCCTTGGCTTGGACGCCCCCGGAGCCGGGCCGATACCTGGTGGTTGCTGCCCGAGTGGTGCCTCATGCGGGCGTACATCCCGACATTCTCCGCCCTGGGCCCGTGAGGCGATTCCTGGAACTCAGCCACGAGCTCTACCTGCGCCGGTATCCGGAGGAGTTCGGCGTCACCATCCGAGGGGCTTTCACGGACGAGCCTAGTCCTGGTGGCTTCCTCTACCCGTGGACGCCGGCCTTTCCTGAGGCCTTCCGCGAGGATCACGGCTATGAACTGGAGCCATATTTGGCCCATCTGGCGGTGGAGGTGGACGAGCGCTCGGCGATGGTCCGGCACCACTATCGCCAGACGCAACACCGGCTGCAGACCGAGTCTTACGTAAGTGAGATCGCCCGCTGGTGCGAGGAACACGGCATCCAGGCAGCGGGGCACCTGACCCGCACGGAGTGGCTCACGCTGTCGGCTGCCTGGTGGCCCAACCAGCTCCGATCCTACCGGCCCCTGCACATTCCCTGCGCCGACCCTCTCGGCGGGAGCGAGGGCTGGACGGACGCTGCTCCCTATCACACCGGGCTTAAGGTAGCTTCCTCCGCAGCCCACCTGTTCGGCCGGGAGCAGGCCGGGAGCGATGCTCTGGCGGTGGTGGGGGACGAAGCCCGCTTGCGCGATCTAAAGTATCACCTGGACTACCAGATGGCCTTGGGCATCAACCATTTCGCCGTCCATGGGCTGAGCTACTCCGTGGATGGGCCGCGCAAAGACGAGGTCCCCCCTTCCCTGTTCTACCAGCACAGCGAATGGAAGCACATGCCTCTCCTGCTGGAGCACGTGCATCGCACCTGCCAGGCCCTGACCGGGGGCGAGCACGTATGCGGCATCGCCGTCCTCTACCCCTCTACCAGCCTGGCCTGCCAGTTGTCGGCGCAGGAGCCCCGGGCCGTGCTCGAAGACGAGCGGCGCCTCCACGATCTGGTGGAGCAGCTGCTCAGCCATCAGCGGGACTTCGACTTCATAGACGAGGTGACGCTGCAAGAGAGGGTAGGCCCGGACGGCAGGCTCAGCACGCCTGAGCCGTACAGCGTGGTCATCCTGCCGTACCTGCGCTTCGTGGATGCCGGTACCGCTCGAGCGCTGGAGCGCTACGCCGGCGCCGGGGGACGGGTCATCGCCGTGGGCGGCCTGCCGCGCGTTCTGGGCTCGCGTCCGGACGATGCCCAGGAACGGTGGGAGCCGGCGGGGGTCACGACGGTGTCGGCCCTGAGCCCAAGCGTGCTAGGGGAGTTGCCCGGTACGGATGTATGGGGGCAGGGGGCGCGCGACCTGTTCGTGCTGCGTCGGCGCAGGGACGGGGGGGAGTACACTTTCGTCTTCAACCGCCGCGAAGCCGAGTTCACTGGACGGGTGGATGGCACGGCGGTGTCGGTTCCAGGGCGGGGGAGCGTACTGCTGAATGAGTCGCCGGGGCGGCCGCCCGCCCGGCGGCTCTCGTCCCTGAAGCTAGCTCCCGAGGTGCTAGAGCAATGGTGCGACGACTGGACCGTCGAGTTCGAGCCCAACCACCTGCCCTTGGCCTACTGGCACGCCAGTCCGTTAGGTGACGAGCATGCCCCGCCGGACTTCACTGCTCCCGGGTTCGATTTGCTCCGGCGCGAGCCGGATCCGACGCCGGCCGGCGAGGGCCCGGTGCGCTACTGCTGCCGCTTCTTCCTCTCCGGCGAGGTCCGCGATGTATGGCTGGTCACGGAGGAGAGCTCGCTGGCAGGGCGCTGGCGGGTGTGCGTGAACGGGGAGCCAATCGAGGCCTGGCGACGGGCGGTGGTGTTCGACTGTCGGAACATCCAGGCGCCCATTGGGTCTGCCCTGCGGAGCGGCAGCACTCCCACGCTGAATGTAGTGAGCATAGATGCCGAGGGGCCCGGGAGGGGCCTGCGGGAGGTGCCCTACCTCTACGGGCACTTCACCTGCGAGTACCGGTATGCCCATCTCTCCTTGCCCTTCATCCGGGGCTCGGCCGGAACGCCGGTCTTGACTCACCTTCAGCCTTGGGGCGCCATGGGATACCCTACGTTCTCCGGGTCGGCGGTGTATCGCCGGTTGGTGCGGATCCCGGCGGAGCCTGATCTGATGCTGGACCTGGGGAGGGTGGAGGACGTGGCGGTGGTACGGGTGGATGGGCGGCGTTTGGCTTCCCTGGGCTGGCCTCCGTACACCTGCACTCTGACGGACGTGGCGCCGGGGGAGCACGAGCTATCCATTGAAGTCACCAACGGCCCTGCCAACCGCAACCGGGCCGCCGGCCTGCCCGCCGGGCTGCTGGGCCCCGTCCGCCTGGTTCGGGGTAGGTTGTAGGTCACAGGGGACGAGTTGTGGGGAGTAGATTGCAGGTTCTGGAGAGTAGGTGGTGAGGGCCGGCTAAGGCGTGTCAGCATGAGGGAGCGAAGGTGGTCAGGGTCTGGGGTGGAGTGAGTGTCTGGTTAGGGGCTGGCGATGGCCATGGCCCCCACGACACTGATCCGGCATCGCGCCGTTCCATCTCCAGCGAGCGGGAAGCCTCGAATGCCACCAGTTCCACGGGCAGGTGCACCAGTTGATCTGCTACACTCTGCCCACTGGTGGCGGCCTCCCCGCACTTCCTGCCCTCCAACGTCGCCCGTACTCCTTCCTGATCTTGCCGCCTGAGTGCGTACGCTGTTCCTGCGTCGGAGTGTGCGACCTCGTGCCGGAGCTCCGAGAACGGGCCTCTGCCACCAAGAGCAGACCGACATGCGTCTAGGCCTGCCAAGCCGTCCCGGCCGTCTAGCGCCTCCCGTAACCATTCGGTGACCAGCAGGCGACTCTTCCTGGAATGCCTGGGCTCGCCCTCTTGCGGACCGTTACCGCTGTTCGCTTTGGGCAGAGCTATCCGGCGGGTCCGTAAGCCGTCCGTAGCCTGCTGAAGTGCGTATCCTTGCGAAGTCCAGAGCCACGGGCCTTCAATGCGTACTCCACTCAGATGAACACCATGGCCCGGCTGGCTGAGGGTGAGCATAGGTCAAGTCTTAGTCTCGACTATGGCTCAAGGCCGCTTGTCATTTGGCCGATAGTTAGCTAGCATGGCACATCGGCACGCATGGGCACGGAAAGGGGCGCAGTCGGCCCGTCTCTAGGTCTGTTGGAGACCTGGCAGCTCAGTGGCCTGCGCTTGATCGTTGGGCGAGTAGACGGCTCGCCGCAGGTGCCGAGGGTTGCCGTGAGCATCGGCGCCTGGCCGGGTGCCTCATATGGGTTAGGGCATTGGGGGAGCTTCCGCGACTATCTCAGGTGTACCAAGCCGCGGGCCAACGCGTCCGGGCCGTGGGCGCATGCGCTGCAACCGGTCAAATTCGCTCATCCGCCTAAGATGACAGAAGCGAATGAGCGCGATCGGTTCTGACATGCCCCACGGTCTTCGCGCGCCGTGACGTGCCTGGGTGACCTCAAGAAGACGGAAGCAAGTATGGAGACGGAGCGACACTGGCAGGAGCCGACCACCTGGCCCACTCTGCTTGAAGAGCTGCAGATCTGCTTGCCGGACGTGGCTCTCACGGCGCCAGTCTTGTGTCTGGGCCTCTCACGCCGTGCCCGGAACTGCCTGGAACGGGCCAACCTGGTGACGGTAGGCCAGCTGGCTAGTGCAACCTGCGCTGAGCTGCTTGAGCTCAGGAACTTCGGGACCAAGTCCCTCTCAGAGCTGCGGGACAGACTACGCCAGTTCGCAAGCAGTTGGGAGTGCGAATCCGGCCAGGGGGCATGGGCCAAGATCGCCGATACCCCCGTTGACGCGATGGGGCTGGCAGATGGTACCCAGTTCGCGCTGCTTCGCCTGGGGCTCACGCAGGTCGGGCACTTCAGGGGCCTGACCGCGGAAGCCCTGACCGACACCGGCTACCTGGATGTGTTTTCGGCCAGGGAGGCACTGGGTAGGCTGGCGGCGCTCCTAGGAGAGGACAGCAGCCCAAACGTACCGGGCGAGCCCACCGGGCAGGAGCCAGGCACTCCCATAGATCGCCTGGACCTGTCGCCTCGGCCGCTGAACGCCCTGATGAGAGCCCGGGTGATGACGGTGGAGCAGCTTGAGGTCCTGAGTGACGACGAGTTGCTGTCCATCCGCAACCTCGGCCGGAAGTCTCTGGCGGAAGTGCGTCAGAAACAGGCAGAGTACCTTCAGCTCGGTCGAGACCGCGATCCCGCTCCCGACCTGCGCCAGGATGAACCTAGGGAGCCTTCAGCACTCTCGCTGCCTGCGTATAGAGCCGTCCACACAGGGCTGGCGATCGGCATATCACGCCTCGGACTAGACGCTCAAGAGACAGCCCGCCTGGTCGCCTCAGGCATTCATACAGTACAGCGGCTCGCGGATGGTGCCGTAGGAGACCCCCACTCCAAGCCGGAGGCCCATGAGCAGCTGCGGCTCTACACGGAATGGCTCTTGGCGCAGGATGAAGGTGCTCTCGAGCGAGAGGCGCTCGGGCTAGAGTTGAACCCGTTCCAGCGGGAGGCACTGCGCCGACAGACACTGGAAGAGATTGTTGGTGCTTGGCTGAGCTTTGTGGGTGAACGCAACACTCGGATACTCAGGCTTAGGCTGGGTCTACAAGGCGAGTCACAGACTCTGGAGGAGATCGGTCGCCAGCTGGGCCTTACACGAGAGCGGATCAGACAACTGCAGGCGAAGTCACTCCGCGTTCTACGGTACCATGTGTACTTGCAGGCCGGAGATCCGCTCCTCCTGCTCCTGCAGGAGGTTCTAGCTGAGGCGGGAGGGGTCATGACCCCGCAGCGACTGGCGAGAGCACTAGCTCGGGTAGTGCGGCCAGGTGCGATTGATCCAGCGGGAGTAGTACGGCTGATTACGGAGGCCGACATCCTCCCGGGTTGGCATGGCAAGCTTGGAGTCTGGGTGCACCGAGAGCGGGATCCGGCACAGGTGCGCCAGATGTGGCAGGCGCTGCGGGACCTGCTCTGGGAACACCCTCTTGGCCTGTCCAGGACCGAGTTGATCACGCGACTCTGGGAATGCCAGGCGCCTGGCGAACAGGGCACTGACTTGGACGGCGCTTTCATCTCCGCGTGTCTGCGCACCTGTCCGGGCTTACGCCATGATCCTCGAACGGGCGACTGGTACCTGAAGGGGAGAGTGCGCTCTCGCACGCGTCAGATAGCGCTGGCGCTGCGCCGTATTGGCGAGCCAGCCCATTACAGCGAGATTGCCGCCGAGGTCAATGCCTATCTGGGTCCAGACCAGGCCATGGCCTCGAGGAGCGTACATGCTCGTCTCAGCAGCGAGCCGTCCTACTTCGCGTGGGTGGGCAAGCGAGGTACCTATGGCCTGACTGAGTGGGGGCTCATGGATCTGCCCAGACGTGGCCGTGCGGTAGTCGGAGCTCAGTCCAGGGCCATCCTGGCTACCCTGCGTTCGTACTGCCGGCCGATGAGCTTGGAGGAGCTGACGGTCCAGGCAAATGGGAGGCTTCCTTCAGACCAGCACCTGACTCCGGAGACAGCACGGGCCATTCTGGAGTCTGAGACGGCCAGGTTCACGGCTCTGGGTGATATGTATGCCCTGAGCGAGTGGGCCAAAGAGGGTCGGGACTTAGGCACCTCGCCCACCCCAGGGGCGGATGCACACCAGGAGCTGGCCCAAGCCATCGGCCAGATCCTAGAGATGGCTGGCTGCGCCCTCACCTCAGAGCAGATAGCGGCGCAGTTGCCTCTGCTGGGGTTGTCTCCAGGCTATGAGGAAGTGATGGTCGCCCTGGGACGGCAGGAGTTTCGTGCTCTCGGTGATGGTAGGTACCTACTAGAGCACGAGATCGGAATCGCCAGACCGTCTCTAGGTTGACGGGACGAACAAGGCACCTAATGGGGTGTCGCGCGTCCACAGGCCCGCGCGAGCAAATCCGAGCGGATACGGGGGAGTGGCGGTGAGCTACCGCACCATCTGGGACGAAGAGACGGGAGGTGTCCTTCTCACCGATGGGGACGACGGCGCCATCCAGGGTGAGGTGCGCCCTGTCTTCTTCGAGGAACTGGATCTTTTCGGGTTCGACACCGAGTGGCAGTACGACCGAATACAAGAGCCACTGCTCTGGGCGGTGGATCGGCGCTACTACTACCGAGGCCGCCAGGTGGCAGAAGCCAAGGGCGGAGGCTTCTTCGAGAAGCCGAAGATCGAGTTTCAAGAGAAAGGCCTGCAGTTGGAGCCGGCAGATGTGCCGGTGATGTTGAGAAAGAACGCTTACATAATGAGCGGACTGGTCCACCGGGCGATCGAGTTCATTGACCGTACCTACAATCAGTACCGCGACAAAGTGGATATTGCCACCGTGGCCTTCAGCGGCGGCAAGGACTCTCTGGTGGTGCTGGACCTGGTGCAGCGGACTCTGCCGCCGGACCAGTTCGTGGTCGTCTTTAGCGACACCACAATGGAAATCAGTGCTACTTACGAAGCGGTGGAGCGGGCGAAGGCACGGTTTCCTGAGCTGACGTTCCTGACCGCTCGGTCGCACAAGCCGGCCACTCAGACCTGGCGGGAGCTGGGGCCGCCGAGCCGGATCATGCGATGGTGCTGTACGGTACACAAGACTGCTCCGAACCTCCTGCTACTGCGAGAGCTGGTGGGCAAACCGACGGTATCTGCGCTGGTATTCGACGGAGTGAGAGCCGCTGAGAGCCAGAGGCGCTCACAGTACGGAGAGATATCGGTAGGCGGCAAGCACGCCACGCAGGTGAATGTGAGTCCCATCCTGCAGTGGGGCCCCCTGCAAACGCTCCTATACATTCTGCAACGTGACCTGCCTCTGAATACTGGATACCGGTACGGGCTGGGCCGTGTAGGCTGCAGTGTGTGCCCCTTCGGCTCAAGCTGGAGCGAAGCGGTTCTCAGCATGGCCTGTCCTGACGATGTTAGTGCCCTGACAGCTATCTTGTACGACTGCGCGGCGAGTTCAGGACTAGCACCCGAAAGAGCTGAGGAGTACGTGAATCAAGGCCAATGGAAGGTCAGATCAGGCGGGCGAGACATTGAGGCAGGGGGTCTTCGAGTCGCGGAACACGAGCAAGATGGCACCTTGACATTCGTCCTTCGGCATCCATCTGAGAACTGGCTTGAGTGGGCTAAGGTGTTGGGCAGCATCAGCCTCGAGGACAGGGCTCAGGGCGTGATCAGAATGGAAGACAAGCACTGCCGTTATCAGATTCATCGCAGCAGTGACAGCCTGACCGTGCAATTGAGCGGCATCGAGGCGGACTACCGCGTCCTCAAGAGCTACATTCGCGCCACCGTCTACAAGACAGCATACTGCACTCACTGCCGTGGGTGCGCGGTGGAATGCCCTACAGGGGCCCTCTCGATGGGAGATAGAGTCCATGTCAATGAGGCGCTATGTTGTCACTGCTACCAATGTCTGAAGCTCACAGAGAAGGGCTGCTGGGCAGCTAAGTCACTCGGCACCACTAATGGGGGCGGGAGGATGGGACGAATCAGTACCTACCAGACCTTCGGAATGAGGCTGTCCTGGCTAAAGGAGTTCATGGAGAAGCGAGAGTCATGGTGGGGCAGCAGTGATCTGGGCAATCGACAGATCGAAGCGATGAGGGCCTGGCTACGGGAAGCGGAACTCATTAGGGGCAGTGCCCTTCACATCACAGAGCTTGTCGGTAAGCTGAGCCGGTTCGGTCCGGAGTCTCCCATTACATGGAGCGTGATCTGGTGCAATCTGGTAAGAAACTCCTCACTTATAGCATGGTACACGACGGACGTGCCCTGGGGAGGCAACTGGTCCAGGCGAGAGCTCATCGAGCATATGCCCGCAGGCGCAAGTGAGCGGACTCGCGAGAATGCGGCAACGGCTCTCCTCGGAACGCTACGCGCCACCCCTCTGGGGAGCATCGGGGCTGGCGAAGTGCTCTCAGACAAAGAAAGAGGTCCCAGAGTGCACAAGCTGGGATGGCGGTCACCAAGCGGGCATGCGGTCCTCTACTCGCTGTACCGATATGCTGAACGTATGGGTAGACACAGGATCACCTTATCGGAACTCCTAGACGGAGCGGTAGAGGGCCCCCATGCAGTCTTCGGGTTAGATGTGGACCTGCTAAGCAGACTTCTGCGGGGCATGTCATCATTGTGGCCGGACTGGATATCCGTCGAACTCACGAGGGACTTAGATAACATCCATATGGACAGCGGAAAAACGTCTAGCGATGTGCTGGATCTGCCTCAATGACCGTCTACGACAAGGGATGGTCAGTGCATCGGACGTTCGGCTTGAGGCGGGAGTGGGTGCAGCTCTATCTGGAACGTCCGGATGATTGGATGGACCAAGGACACCTCGGCAACAAGCAGGTGGATGCGCTAGCCAGGTGGTTACGGACAACTGGCCTTCTGGATTCGAACGGACGCGAGACTTTCCTCTGCGCCCATGCTCGAGCTGCTGGGCCAGACGATAGCCTAGTCTGGCAGCTGCTCTGGGCACACTGCGCCCTGGGGTTTGCCACAGCCCACTGGTATGTGCGTCAGTGTTCCCCAAGCACCCAGCAGACGACCATAGAACTGGCTAAGGCACTGCAAGGGTTCCATCCTGCGCTTTCCTACAGGACTTGTTATGACGCCATCCTTGAGCTGGTCGGTCTTCTGGAGCGAACACCTATCGGCCGGGAGTTGGGTCAGGGCGAGGTGTTCCCCGGAAGCCCACGCTTGGTCAAGCGCTGGGGCCTTTCAAATCCCTCCCCCGGTGCGCTTCTGTACGCCAGCGTCAGACTGGGCCAAGGCCAGGGCAGGATGACACTAGGGCTGGACGAGGACCTTACCTGGCCCTGGATCATCTTTGGATGTGATCGAGACGATGCACTGATTACGCTCGCCACGCTGTGTCAACCATGGGGACGATACGAGATGGCGAACTGAGGCTGCGACCGCCGACGGAGGAACGCATCTATGCCGATCTATGCTGACTACATCTCGGTCAACCAGGACTTCGAGCCCATCTTCAGCCAGGAAGTGGATCGTCGCGATACCAACGCCTGGAGGTCCTTCATACCGCACGCCGACTGGCTCAAAACCCTTGACCACCTGCTGAGGGCCCTGGAGCGCGGTACAGCCAGCGACCGGCGTCCGCTGCTGCTCCACGGTGCCTACGGGACCGGCAAGACCTTCGCCGCCTTCGTGCTCAAGCACCTGCTGGAGGATGACCTGGACGAGGTCAGATCCTACCTGGCGACCCAGAGAGCCTTTCGGGAGCAGGGCGATCTCGAGCGGCGGCTCTTGGCAGCCCGAGAGCAGGGCGATCACCTCGTGGCATACCGCTCCGGGTCCGCCCATGTGACAAACAGCTTCACCCTTTTGGGGCAGGTCCAGGAGGGTGTGCGGCAGGCGCTGCTGGCGCGGGGATACGAGCTCCCCATGACCCCTACGTTGTACCAGGCGGTGCTGGAAAAGCTGGATGGACCTGACAGTTCCTTCAACTGGCAGGCCGCTTTTCGTCGCCATGAGTCAACCTTCCCTGACTTCTCCGACGCGGACGGGGTGATACGCCGGCTACGAACCGGGGTAGACAATGAGGAGAACGCCGAGTTGCTGGCGCGGGTGCACCAGGTCATGTCTGAGGAAGGTTACATGGTCCTGGGCGATCCCGAGGCGGTGAAGGCTTGGCTAGGCGAAGTGATCGAGGCTGCCCAGCTGAAGTCCATCCTCTTCATCTGGGATGAGTTCACCGAGTACTTCCGTCAGAATCCGTCTACCACCACCCTCCAGGAGCTGGCCCATCTGTCCGCCAGCGAACCGTTCTATCTGTTCCTGATCACTCACAAGGCCCCGGAAGTGGCCCGCCAGTACGGAGATCAGGCGGATTGGAGACGTCTGCTCGACCGGTTCACCGTGATCCCCTATCAGATGGCTACGGTGACCGCGTACCACCTCATGGCAGGGGCAATCAACGTCAACCCCCAGCGCCAGGAGGAATGGGAAAGCAGACGGGAAGCCATGTGGGGCTGGGTGGCCGCAGCCGCGAAGATGTTGGTGACTGCGGCGCGGGAAGGGGAGCGACGAGAGGACTTCAAGGCACTCGTGCCCATCCATCCCTATGCGGCGTTCCTGCTGTCAACGATCTCGCGGGAGTTCAGCTCGAGTGAGCGCACCCTGTTCCGCTGGCTGAGGGGAGAGAAGGGACAGGAGGATCCACTGGGATCATTCCCCCGCTTCCTGCGCCAGGATGTGGACACGGAGCCGGCCTGGCTGACGGCAGACGCACTCTGGGACTACTTCTTCCTGGACGAGAACCTAGAGCTGGCGGACAAGGTACGAGACATTGTCTCCTATTACCGTTCTCGCTCTGCCAACCTGGGTGACCGGGAACGGCAGGCCCTGCGGGCTGTCCTCCTTTTGATCGCCCTGGAGCGACAAATGGGGCAGGTGGACCCTCGGCTGTTACCTAGACAGAAGAACGTACTGCTGATGCTGGTGGGCACCCGGAAAGAAGCTGAGGCCATGGCCACGATCGAGTCCCTGGTGCATCAGGATGTCGTGCGGCAGCTCCCTGGCCCGGAGAAGGAATACACCATTGCTGCCAGCAGCGTGGACCATGTCCGAGTCCGGGGGCTAAAGGAAGGCCTGCCTCGGTTCGAGCAGTTGGTGCAACAGCACGCCAGGGGCGAGGCCCTCATCGCCGATGAGGCACTGAGGTGGTTCAGTGTCTCCGACGATGTGGCTGCAAGGCGGCAGGCGCTGACCGTTGCCTCAGCCGCTGAGTTCCTGAAACGGCGAGAGAGGGTGTTTTCGCCGAGAGTGGAGCCCTACCAGATAGCCGCTGTGCTCATCGTGAGCCAGGACGACGAGGAAGTGCGCAGCGCGGAGCAGTTGTCAAGAAGCTTGGCCAGGGACTTGCCCCGCGGCCTAATCGCCGTCAGCCAAGTACCATTTGGTCGGCAACGCTGGGAGGACTGGCGCGAGCAGCGCGCTCACGAGCTCTACTACCAGGAGATCCGCGACACCGCTAACGCCACCGTTCACGCCGATAGGGCTAAGCGGCTGCTAGAAGGCTGGGGGCAGGAGCTAGCGAAGCAGAGCTTGCGTGTCTTCTTCCGCGAGATGGAAGAGATTGCGAGCGGTGCCAGTGGGTACGGGGCCTTCCTCCGTCGGGTCATCGCTTCGGTCTATCGGTACCGGCCCGAGCTCATCTCTCCGGTAAGCACACTGCACAGGGATACGTTTGGGCGAAAGGGTGCAAGCATCAGCCTGGGGGCCGAGCGCCCCAAGAACAACCCATACCGGGATTTCGTGAACGACCTGCAGCGGCTTGGGCTCTGGGATCCCTCGACCTACCGGGCTAGCATTCAGCGCCAACCCGAGCATCCCCTCAGCAAGATGCAGCAAGTCGTGGACGCAGCCTTCGCTCAGAGCAACGGCGTCAGCCTTCGCCAGTTGTGGGGCAGACTTCAAGACGAACCGATTGGCCTCATGCCCTCGCCTATGGGCATCGTCCTCATGGGGTTGTTGCTTCGAGACTACTGTGACGGTCACTTCTGGGCAGACGGCATCAGCACATTCCCTCTAAACCCCAGCAAGTTGGCTGAGTTGATTGACGGCGTCATGAAGGGCAAGAGCAACGCCACAGTTTGCGCCATGACGCGCGAAGCCCAGGACTTCTGCCAGCTGGTATCTACCCTATTCTCCTTGCCGGCGGGAGAGGCTGACTATCCCGACACTGCCCGGCGCGCAGCGCGGGAGGCGCTCAAGAGGATCGGATATCCGATTTGGCTGCTCAGACTGGACGACGGTCCACCGCTGCGCCAGGCAGTTGTCGCCCTGGAAGAGCTTCTCCGAGACACGAACGAGTCTGCTCAGGCCCTAGAGGGCGAGGTTCTGCGCCGATTTGTGGAAGCGGTTACCCCTCACGCCGAGGCCATCCAGGCAGGTCTGTCCTCCTCGCATCTCAGTACCAACATGCTGCGGTTCCTTGAGGAGGCGGAGCCTGGGGTGCTGGAAGAAGCGAAGGCCCTCGGACTGGAACTCGATGAGGTCGTGGCCCAGCTCAAGGCGGTGATGCATGAGGAAGTGTGGCTCTGGCGAGAGGAGCAGATCCGTGAGCGGCTCCCGGAAGCGGCCGGGCGCCTGAAGCTGCTGAAAGCCCTCAACGACCTGTTGGGCGTCCACGACAGGAACTTGGTCACCGCTCTGGACCGACTTCGTGGCAGAGTCAGGGGGAGTAAGCTGCCACTTGCCGTGTTGGCGGCTGGTTCCGATGACAGCACAGCCAGAGTGCTGCAGAAACTGGCGACGATCCTGGATCCGAAAGAGGCAGCAGGAGGGCTGGGCACGCTGGCAGAGGAGCTGAACGCCAGGCGCGAGTCAGTCAGGCGTGCGCTCGATGGGCCGCAGGCAGCGCTGGTCCGGTGGGCTGATCGCATTGCCGAGATCACCCTCAGTGATTCCGATGGCTACGATGTGTGGCAGAGACTGCCCGACATGAGCGACCGCCCGCCGGCCGACCTGCGCCAGGAGGTGCTGCGTCAGGCAGGCGAACTCCACCGCAACCGTCTGGCAGCGGAAGCAGTGGCAACTTGGCAGCGTCTGACAGGCAGCGCATCCCCGCGGGCCTGGAGTGAGGCTCGCGGGCTGCCGATCCAGTGGCTGCTCGACTCTCCTGCGGCTCTCGAGATGCTGGGACGGTTGAACGACCCGAGTGGTCAGAGCGAATCCAGCCTCGGAGATCTGTTGGCTTATCTGGATGCTCAGGGTGGGGCGCTACAGGCTTTGGGCAGTGGTACCCCCGTGACTGACGCGCTCTTGGCGCTAGTCCCTGAGTACGATGGAGTGCTAACTGAGTCGGACGTAGCCAAAATGCACGACCATATCCGGATGCGGCTGGGGCGCGATGTGGGGCGCTGGACGCGGGATAGGGCCCGGTCCGTGGCGAAGGAATGGGTGGCTGCCTCCTACAGGGAGCGATTGTACCAGAGAGTGCTGGACTACATCAGCAGCATGTCGGAGACAGACGCCCGGCGACAGCTCCAGGTCCTGGCCGAGGATCCGTCGGTAGGGCTGAGGTTACTGGCAGGCACGGAGCCGCATCCATGACTGTCCACGACGTGGAGACGCTGCTCACAGAGGTGTCTTATGAGGCTGTGAGCTACACCCGGTTCCCAGTCCGGTTCATCCTGGTGACGGGTGTCAATGCCTGGCGTGAGCTGATCCCGGCTCTGCGAGCCCAGATGGATGCCTGCATAGACTTGTCGTCGCTCTGCGAGTCAGAGGATGTGCTGCCGTATCTGCCCAAGGTCCTGGCGTTGGCCAGGAGCCAAGAGGTACCTCGCGCTGTGGTTCTGCCTGTGGCAGAAGCGCTCCGTCTCCATCCTGCCAGCTCCTCTCTGCTCAGCCAGTTGGCCCAACTAGAGAAGCCCGGGCATCAGAGGATCTACGTGCCGCTGTTGGAGGTAGAGGACCTCTTTGGGGAGACAGTGGCCAGGATGGATCGGTACCTGGCCGGGGCCCTACACCCGGGATGGCGCTTGGTTGGCACCGGCGAGATCAGCATCAGCGTGTCTGCCAGCGTGCCGCAATGGCGCCGACCTCATTCTATCCCCGGGTTGCGGGAGTACTTCCGAAGGTGGGAACGTGGGGAGATGGCAGACGGATGCCTAGTGACGAGCCGACCGCAGGTGCTATCAGGTAGGGCAGGTCGAGTTGCGATCACGGTGTACACAAGCGCCTTTGCCCAGGCGTGTCAGGAGATCGCCGGACTGGACTCAGCCGCGAGTGACTGGGGTACGGAAGACCAGTGGCGCTGGCTGGTGGAACAGGCCCACCAGCACGACAGCGTTTCTACCCTCGCCGCCCGTCAGCTGAATGTGGTGAAGTACGATCCCGACCGTCTGCTTGGGCAGTGGCTTGACCTGGAGCCCGAAGCGCGTTGGCTGCTCTGGGTGTGGAGCAAGCTTGAGGCTCCGCGCGATTCGTACTACGGGCTGGTGCTCGAGGAGAGCCAGAGTGCTGAGGCGCTTCCACAGGTAGCGGCTACAGCGGCATTGGGCCGGAACCTCAGCTTCGGGCACCTTCGCGAGCGGCGGCAGCTACTGGAGCACCTGGGGGTTGACCAGCCACCATCGTCTTTCTGGCAGGGGTTCCGAACGCTGCAGACACCCCTGAAGCGATTGCGCGCGCTGTCAGGCCTCTCCGAGCGAGAGAAACGGGAGGCAGTGCTGGCTACAGCGGAGCTGCTGGAGACAGAGGTGAGCGAAGACGTCTGGCTTCCGGTGCTCGAAGTCTGTTACCCAGAGCTGGCGATCTACCTTACTGCCTATCCGTATCCTGATCACCCTGAGGTGATGAAATACTTCCGCTTGTACGCTCGGTCCCGAGTGTGTGACCGTCTTCTCCCAGGGCTGGTGGCGATGGCCACAGCAGCCGCCGAGCGGAAGGCTCTGTGGGAGTTTCCCACTCGCGCAGAGACGATCAAGGCTGCGTGTCCAGGCGGTGCCAAGATTGTGTGGCTAGACGCCGTGGGTCTCGAGTGGGCGGGACTGATGAGCGAACTGCTGGTGCGTAGAGGGCATCAGGTGCGTGTCCACGTCGCCCGAGCCAATCTGCCGTCAACGACCGAGCACAACAGGGAGTGGGGTGAAGAGGAGCGGCCACCACGAGACATGGACAAAGAAGCGCACTCCTACGACTACCGATATCCCGACTCCCTGGTACGGCAGCTGGAGTTCATCAGCTCGGTGTGCCACGAGCTCGCGTCCACCTTGGACCCCGGGGAGACTGCGCTGCTGACTGCAGACCATGGCCTCACCAGGTTTGGCGCAGACGGGCAGCCAGTGGCGGCACCGAGGGAATGGCGCGTGCACCACTGGGGTCGGTATGCCGACATCGCAGGTGGTGAGTGTCACCGGAGGGCACTGACGGATTGCTGCCTCTTCTACGATGGATGGGCGCACCTGGCGGTTCACGGTCGCTTCAGTGGCGGTGGCAGTAACCGAGGAGAGGTGCACGGTGGCGCAACGTATGAAGAGTGCCTCGTGCCCGTCATTCTCGTCCAGCGCGCTGGGCCAGAGCTCGTCCGCCTGCCGGTCACGTTCAAGGTGCTATCCCCGACGGTGCGAGTCAGTGCTCGCGGAGAAGGGCACCTTGAGACCGTCACTAGCTTGCCCCTGGAGGAGTTGCGGCTCGTGGTTGCTGGGCACTGGCTGAAGGGCAGCCGCACGGGCAGAGACCGCTGGGCTTTCGATGTGTCGAGATTAAGGGCAGGTCACTACAAGGGAAGGCTGGAATCACCTGGCCAGAGCCCAGGCCAGGTGGAGTTCGAGGTACGCCGCGGCATAGCAGAGGACGACATGGGGCTGCAGGGGGTGTGGAGTGGCTAAGCCAGCTGCGGAGGGCCTGGCGGCCAAGGTGAGAGACGTTTTCGCCGACATGGTAGTATTCAAGGATCCCGGGCGCTACAAGTACTTCTCTGCCCTCGGTGTTCCGTCGTACCTGCGCGACTGGCTGGTTATGCGACTTGCCGATCCAGACGGGACACTGGATAGCGATGAGGTCCAGGCTTACGTACGGCAGTACATGCCTGGTCGCGATCAGTGGGAGCTTCTCAAGAGCCGGATGGTCAACGAAGGGCAGCCCGTACGCTTTCTGACCAAGCTTCGGGTTGAGCTGGACGTGAGGACGGGTGAAGCATTCTTCAGCCTGCCCGACTTCGGATTCCCGTCGCGTCGTACCGATGCCCTGGTGGATTCCAGGCTGGTGAGCAGCAAGGAGCGGCAGGAGGAGCTGCTGGGGGCAGCCGAGACTTGGGGTGTGGTGGAGTTGGAGTGGCGATTTCACAGTCTCCAGGGCAGACCAGCAGAGGGCCGGGTGATCCTGGTGGACTTCAAGCCTTTCCGACCCTACCGGGTGGAGGTTGAGTTCTACCAAGAGGCTCGGCAGGAGTTCACCCTCACCGAGTGGGTCGATGTGCTGCTCATGGGAATTGACTATAACCCGCTGGCATTCCTCAACCTGAGGGAGAAGCTCACGCTGCTAGGCCGGCTGCTGCCGTTCGCAGAGAGACGGCTCAACCTCATCGAGCTGGCGCCCAAGGGAACGGGGAAATCCACGGTCTTCTCCCAGATTAGCAAACACGGATGGCTGGTAAGTGGCGGGAGCGTTGGCCGTGTGAGCCTGTTCTACGACAAGCGAAGACGGATTCCGGGCCTAGTCAGCCGCTGCGACTACGTGGCTCTGGACGAGGTACAGAGTATCAGCTTCAGCGACGAAGACGAGGTGCGGGGGGCGCTGAAGGGTTACCTAGAGAGTGGCGAGTACCGGATAGCGGACTACCGCGGTCTCGGTGAGGCTGGGATCGTGCTTCTGGGGAACATTGACAGCCAAGTGATGAACGATCATGCCTACATGCTCAGTGCGCTGCCAAACGCCTTTCAGGAATCGGCCCTCATAGACCGCTTCCACGGGTTCATTCGCGGCTGGCACATCCCCAGGATGCGCGAGGACATGAAGGCTTCGGGCTGGGGGCTCAACGTGGAGTATCTGTCGGAGATTCTACATGCTTTGAGGGGTGATCTCCGCTACAGAGCACTGGTGGATGAGCGTCTTCATGTGCCGAGGGGAGCGGACACGCGTGATACGGAAGCCATCAAGCGGATGTCGACTGCCTGGCTGAAGCTTCTGTTCCCCCACGCTCCCATGGCAGGGGCAATAGCTTCGGATACCTTCGAGCGGCACTGTCTGGGCCCGGCTAGGGATATGCGGGGAACCATACGCCGTCAACTGAGCTTGATGGACATGGAGTATACAGAGGCGCTGCCGGACATCCAGTGTGCTTAAGGGTCACCCGCATCCGATTCGCACCGGTCGGCGGCATGATATGACGATCGGCGGAGCGAAGGGGGGTGGAACGGCAGAGCGGCGGGTGACGAGTGTGGCCGCCACCACCGTCACCAGGGCCTGCTCTGAGCGGCGCCTGGGCTCCAGCCAGCCGAAGAAGTAGCTGCCCGAGCGTAGCTTGGGGATGGCCCGGTCCAGGGCGGCCACTAGGGTGCTCCGCTGGGCATGGCGCAGCCCGTTGCGGTAGGTGGTACGCTCCTCGGTGCGCTCCCACCGACCGGCCCCCATCTCCTCTTCCATCAGCCAATGCACAGACCGGCGCACCGTCTCTCGCAGGAAGTCCAGCTCCCCTCCCTGCCCCTTGCACAACCGCTCAACCGCTCTCGTCCTGTCCTCGGCCACTGTGTCGTCCTTGCTGCTGTCTTACCGGACAAGCTCAAGAAGCACACGGTGACCCTTTCGTCAACCCACCTTTCCACCACATGAGGGGACTCTAATCCGGCCTGCCCTCAGGACTGCTGGGACCGGTGAGGCTGGTTCGGGGCCGGCTGTAGGCTGTGGCAGGGGGCAACGAGTAGGAGACAGGACCGGCTGGTCCTGTCTCCTACTTCTCGGTCTTCAGGTTCGGTAGGCGGCGCAGGGGCCGCCTCGGTCCAGTTGAGGGACCGCGGCTACCGGCGGTACAGCACTAGAGGGAGGAAAGCGGCCTCTACCTGCGAGCCCCCAAGTCCTGAGCCCAAGTAGACGATGAAGTTACTGGGGTCCTCCGAGCAGTGACCGGGGCCGATGTAGCCGTTGTTGTACTGATCGAGCAGGTAGGCCTTGGCGATCATCTGAGCGCGAAGGTCATTGCCCGCCTTGCCCTTCAGAGCGGCCACTTGGGCCGGCGTGTAGGTGGAGAACCAGGTCTCCGCCTGCGCCAGCGCTGCGTCCACTTCCGGCGTGGAGGAGGAGCCGTTGAGCAGGTTCAGCTCTGCGGCGATGTAAGCGTGCGCCAGGATGTAGTAGGCGTTGCCACCTTGGGGTGGGGTCCACAGCACCTGGTGGTAGGTCTGCCCGCTCAGGAAGAACGGGGTGCTGGCTCCGTTGGGGAGCATGGCCCAGGTGTCATCGTAAGGCGCGGGGCCGAACTCGGAGTGCGTCTTCCAGTAGCCGGGGGTGAGGGTGCAGCCCTCACAGGGCACATCCACCGTGACAGTGTGGCATGCCTGGCCTGTGGTCCCGGTATCGTTGGTCACGAAGTCGGCGCAGTTGGTGAACTCGTACTGACCGCACACATCGTACGGGCCGACGTAGAGGCTGTACTTGAGCTCGAAGTCGTACGTCTCTTCATCTAGATCGGCCGCGCAGACAGTGCCAAGATCGCCGTAGATGCTGTCAGAGACATCGATGCACTCATCGATCTCCGTGACCGTGGCGTCGCTGAAGTCCACGTCCGCCGTGCCACTGAAGTCGGTCGTGCCGGACGGCGTGCCGATCCCCTCGCTGTCATAGGCGAAGTTCTGCAGGGTGGCGGTGGCCGTGTTGGTTCGAGCCTCCGCGTCCGGCAGGTCTGCCTCGTAGGTGCACTGCAGGGTGTCACCCGCCGCCAGGCTGTAGGGGAAGGTCACCCCACAATCCACCGTGGCGTCGATGTCGGGGGAGATCACGTCCGACACGTCGTTGATCGTGGCCGCCATGGGAGCCGGGTTGTACACCCAGATGTTGCCGCTGACCGCATGGTCGGTGTCCTCGAAGATGGCGCTGACCGTGACCGTGTAGTTGACCGGGAACTGCTGACCCACGGAGAGGGTGAGTTCGGTCTGGTCGCCTGTCTTCTCGATGTCCCACTCCCAAGTGCGGGTCAAGGAGGTGTCGGCGTCCTTGGTGACGTCGATCAGATAGCAGGTGAGGTCGACGTTGGCGTCGGCAGAGTCCTCCGTCTCATCGATCTCGGCGGTGTTGGGGAAGGAGTCCGTGTAGACGCCGTCCTCATACCAGGCCTCGTCGGTGGGGCAGGCGAAGCTGCGGTCGTACTCAAAGGTGAAGTCGTCTGTAGCTGACCCTAGGGGATCGCCGACCAGGTCGCCGTCGAAGTAGTCGGTGACGTTGATCTTAGCGTAGCCCTCGACCGTGGTCGGGTCACCGAAGGCATAGTCCTCCGTGGCGACGGCGCCCAGAACACTCGGGTTCAGGCTGGTCACAGTGGCGGTGTTGGTACCGTCTGCGGGAAGCTCATCGCCCAGCTCTGCCACATAGGTGCAGACGTCGCTTCCGCCCGCCGGCAGCGTGCCGGACGCCTGATTTCCGGCGGTTTCGGGGTCGCAGTCGACGACAGCCGCCGTGCCATTGACCGAGTCGGTGACCTCGAAGCCGACCTCAAACGGGGTGGGGTTGTTGATGGTGATCTCGCCCGTCACCCTGAAGTCCGAGTCGACAACTGTCAGGTCGACCGTCACCTCATAGTCGGAGACGAAGCTGTCCCCGGCAAACCCCACGTGCGCGGCAGGGTCCACGCTCTTGTCGATGGTCCAGCTATAGGTGCGGGTGTACTCGGTGACGGCCGTCTTGGCGGCGGTCAGTCTGGGGTAATAGCAGAAGGAGATGTGGCTGATCTCCTTGTTGCCATAGGACGGTGTGGTGAGATAAGTGTCGCCCATGCTGCCGGCGGGGCTGTAGTTGTACCAGTTCGCGCCGTCAACGCCGTTCTTGACGATCACGCCCTCGACCAGGACGTTCGAGGTCCAGTCGAAGCTGTTCAGGGATCCCGCCAGCGTGCTCGGCTTGACTATACTGACGGTAAGCAGGCCATCGCTAGCAAGATAACTGCCATCAGGTACCGGTTCGATCTTGAGCTCGGTAGTGCCCGGCATGACCAGGGCACAGGTCTTGTCGGTGTTTGCTGCTCCCGGGAGGAGCGTCGGCTCCACCGACGCGGCGAACGCCGACATCACGGATACAAGCGATAGGGCCACTACCAGGCCCAGAAGCACTCTGACGCGTAACGATAGCGGGGTCT
Organism: Anaerolineae bacterium; assembly: GCA_013178015.1. Classification (NCBI taxonomy): domain Bacteria; kingdom Bacillati; phylum Chloroflexota; class Anaerolineae; species Anaerolineae bacterium. The sequence continues at coordinate 43,766 of JABLXR010000019.1, read as the reverse complement.
TGCCCCTAGGCGTACTTCCGACTCTGCGGGACGGGCGAAGGCCAGAGTCGTTGTGCATACGAACCTCCACTCCAACTACTCACACTAACCACCTGTCCCTCTAGCGCTTGCGGCACGACGCATGCGCTCATCTCACTTCATAGGCGCCTCCATCAACTAGCCCGTGTTGGGCGAGAGGTATGAGCGGGGAAGGGAGTGGCCAGACGCTCGGGTGCTTCCATGCTGTTCCGGATCGGGTGATGGGCCGCAGCTCCTACTCCAACACTGCACCGGACAGCGTCGGCTACCATCTAGTACAAGAGTGGCCCTCAGGTCATAAAGAGGCCATTAATGTCGGCCTAGAGGCCGCTCCAATCGTGGGGCGGGGCCTCTCGCGGCGAAGCCAGGGGCAAGGAGAGAGGCGGCCCTTCAGGGGTCGCCTCTCAGGAGCGAAGGATGAGCCAACCCGACTAGGGGTTAGGAGGCCTCTGCCCTCTCGGGCCGAGGGACGATGGCGTTGGCGACCAGTTCCGCCATTCCCATGACGGTCACGCCCAACTCGTAGTGCTGGCTGATCTCGCCCAACTGGTGGCGGCAGTTGTCGCAGGAGGCTACTACAACCTCGGCTCCGGTAGCGCGGATCTGCCTGGCTTTGGGCTCCCCGGCCTTCAGCCGAGTCTCTTCGTACTCGCTCAGGGCTACCAGGCCGCCCCCGCCGCCGCAGCAGATGGAGCGCTCCCGGTTGGGGGTCATCTCCCGGAAGTCCGAGACGACCGCCTGCAGGATCCGGCGCGGCTCCTCGAAGAGACCGCTATTGCGGCCCAAGTTGCAGGAGTCGTGGTAGGTCACCGACATCTGGTTGCGGTTGGCGTCAACCTGGATGCGGCCCTCGCGGATGTACTCGTCCATGACCTCCAGGATACTGCGTACCCGGAAGGCGAAGGGCCTGTCCTGGAACCACTTGGGCGCCTCCCAGCGGGAGACGGCGTAGGCATGGCCGCACTCGGTGATCACCACTTCCTGTACTCCCAGTCGCTCCGCCTCGCGCACGATGCGTTCGGTGATGCGCCTGGCCCGTTCGGTGTCTCCTAGGAAGATGCCGTAGTTGGCCGCCTCGAACATGCTCATGGTCCAGGACTCGCCCGCATGGTAGAAGATCTCCGCCTCGGGCATGATGGTGTGGGCTCCGGAGAGAGGTACGTAGAGGATCTTGGCCCCCTCGACGTTCACCGGGATGCGCGCCTCCGGGTCGCCCACTCTCTCCTGGAGTTCCGCCTCCATCTCCTTGATCTGATCCAGGAAGTACTCCTGGAAGAACTCCAGGTTCTCCTCGCGGGCGATGGAAGCATCGGCCAGTTGCACCAGGATTTCCGGCGCCTTGCCGACGGCGGTGAGCACGCCGCGGGCGGTGGAGAGCACCAGGGGCGTATCCACTCCCATGGGGCAGTTCACCAAGCAGCGCTGGCAGAGGGAGCAGTCGCGGAAGGCGGCCTCCACCCAGCGATCCAGGTCCGGTTCGGTCAGCTTCTTGGCCCCCACCCAGCGGGGGAAGAGGCGGCCCAGCCAGTCGTGCCGGCTCTTGATGACGCGGCGCACGTGCTCGGCCTTGGCCACCGGGCTGACCTCCGGATCCTGAGTGGCCATGTAGTAGTGGCACTGGTCAATGCACAGGCCGCAGTGGACGCACAGGTTGGAAGAGGCCACCGCCAGCGTCCGGCTGTGTCGCCTCTGCAGTTCCTCTTCCGCCTGTTGTACGAGGCTAAGTTCTTGGGCCACGTTACGCCTTCCTAGGGGCGATCACGCCGCGGCGGCCGAAGCGCAGGCCGAAGAAAGCGCGGGCGAAGAACCACTGCACGTAGTGAGAGATCTTGCTGAAGGGCACGTAGAAGAGGAAGGCGGCGGTGGTGAGGAAATAGGCGATCATCCAGCCGCGCGCCTCCGTGAGCAGGGCCATGATGGTGAAGAAGAAGAATACCTCCACCCCGGCCAGGGCGAAGTAGTCGTCAGGAGTGCTCACCAGCCGCAGTTCCGGCCGGACGATGCGACGGTGCAGCTTGAACATCCCGGCCCCGAACGCTCCGGCCACCAGCAGGGCGAACAGCAGGCTCACTGGCCGGGTCATCAGGAAGGGCGCGAAGGGGATGGTGAAGGTGGCGGTGATGGCCGCCAGGGCGCCGAGGTGATAGGCGCCGAACTCAAACCAGCGCCAGAAGTGCTCCTCGGTGCTGCTCATGGCCCGGGGCTGGAACAGCCGCAGGAACGACACCTTGACGCCCGTCTCTTCGCTGCCCCGCTCGGGCGCCACTTCCTTGGGCCATGGCAGGCGCAGCAGCTGGTAGATCTTGTAGCCGTAGGCCAGACCGAGCCAGGACAGCGCCACGATCTGCAGCTCGAACTTCACGAAGCGCAGGAAGGAGTCTTCCATGGTTGCCCCTTTCTGAGGCTACTTGAGGCGCCGCACCCAGAACTTGATCGCCTTGCCTTCTCTCTCGGTCTTGACCATCTCGTTGCCGGTGCTCTTGGCCCAGGCGGGGATATCGGCCAGGACGCCAGGGTCGGTGGCGGTAGCCTCGATGACCCCACCCACCGGGACTTCCTTGATGGCCTTGCTCACCCTCACTACCGGTATGGGGCACATGAGCCCCTTGAGGTCCAGTACCAGATCGGCCTTCAACTCCTCAGACACTGTCGGTCTCCTTAGTAGCGCATTGTGAACAGCGGCTGGCGATAGCGGGAGTGACGAGCCAGGCGTGCTTCGTCCTCACCTTGCACCGTCCACTGCTCCTATATGAACAGGTTGATCTCGGCTTGGCCGGCCTCGGCGATGAAGGTGGCCACGCCGGCGCAGTCTTCCACCTCGGGGATGAGGTCGTCCTCGGTGATCTCCATGACGTCCATGCTCATCTGGCAGGGTATCAGGCGCACCCCGAGGTCAATGGCGGTCTGGCGCAGCTCGAGAAGGGGGGTAACGCCCTTGGCGGCCATCATTCTCTTGAACATCCAGCGGCCGAGGCCACCCATGTTCAGGCGCGACGGGCCGATGCGGTCTATCCCACCCCGGTTCATGAGACTGAGCATGCGCCCAAATAGGCTGCGGCCAGTGGGCCCGCCTTTCTGGATGATCTTCAGGCCCCAGAAGGTGAAGAAGATGGAGGTCTGGTAGCCCATGGCGGCAGCACCGGTGGCGATGCTGAGGGCAGCCATGGCCTTGTCCATGTCTCCACTCATCATAACGATGGCGCACTTCTTGGGCTTCTCCTCCTCGGTCTGTTCGGCAGCAAGTTGGGCCACGTCTGTGGTGCTGTGGTCTACGGCCATCTCGCGTTCCTCTCTAGCCTAAGGATAGGGTCAATTGTCGAGGGCGGTGATCTCGGCGATACGCTGGAGACGGCCGACCAGTTTGAGCCGTTCGCGTCCGATCTCAGCGTAGGTGCTAGCTACTGAACGCAACAAGCGCTCCATCTTGGGCAGGTCCTTCTCCGGCAGAAGGTGCACCCGGCCTGCAGCCTCCTGCAACTCATCGGCATCGAGCCCCAGGTCAGTGGCCAGGCGAGAGGTATCAGCGACCCAGCTGACGGCAGCGCCGTCTTCGCTCTGGAGGGCGAACTGGCAAGACACCGCCTTGGCAACGGGCCGTCCCTCGAGGCGAACAGGTGCGGCGGCGCACTGCAGCCCGGCATGGCAGGGACGGGGCGTCGTCTTGGCTTGGCGCCAGGAAGCGGTGCAGCGGGCTCGGCCCTGCTCGGTTGAGCGCACCAGGGTGCAGAAGCCGCAGGAGTTGCTCAGGTCGGTGAGGGGGTTGCCCTTCAGGTCGGTAGTGACGGAGGCCACACCGCGAGCCTCGGCGAAGACTGACTGGATAGCCTGGACGCAGGCCAGGGGCAAGGGCTGACGCTCTGACGAAGTGGATCCGAAGTCGTACTCGACCCGGTGGCTCTGGCGGCAATCGCGAAGCCAAGCTTCTAGCTCCGCCCGCGGGAATCGCCAGTGGCCGCCCACTTTGAAGCCCTTCAGCCGACCATCGTCCAGCATTCGATAGATGGTGATGCGATCTACCTGGAGCAACTGCTCCAGCTGTCTCGTCGTCAGCAGGTCATCCACTGCCGCCTCCCTCCTGTGGCCCAAGATCATAGCACCGATCAGACGATCGGTCAAGTCCGCAATAGCATAGTATAACTTGATATATCAATCGACTCCCTGGAGCGACTGGAATCGCGCTCCTGGGGCGGGAGCGGGGGATTAGCGCTTGGCAGCCGTCAATGCGGCTTACTTGGGAGGCAGACCGGGATCGCGCTCAGGCGCGAGGACGAACCGATTCGGGGCACGAGCTCTGGCGCGCGGACGGGGGAAGCAGGGAGCGGCTGCCCGCTGGCCACTGGTCCCCACCAGTGGCACGTGGCAGGCGAACGCCTACTACAGGTAGTCCCCCCGGCAAGACTCGAACTTGCGGCACGCGGTTTAGGAAACCGCTGCTCTGTCCATCTGAGCTACGGGGGGATACGTAACAATGATACCTTCCAACCCGCTCAAGGGCAACTGCCCCTCGAGCCCGGTCTACTCTAGATCCACCCTCGCCGTGAGGTCGTAATTGCGGGGCGCAGGCGGCAGCTCCAAGGGCCTGGAGGAGAACACTGGCACGTCACTCTCGTGGCGGGAGCCGTGCGTCCGCACCCGCACCTCGACCGACGTCTCCGGGAACTCGCCGAACACGGTCTCCGCGTCGCCCAGCACCACCAGGTCTCCGATGCGCTCCGGCATCAGCTCCAACTCCCGGCCTGCCTCCTTCCGGGTGTACACCTCCTCTACTCCCGCGCACTCCCTCAGGGCCTGAGCTGCCTCGGGAGCCTGCTCCCACTGTTCCAGGTACACGTACGATGCCCCGCCCAGGTTCTGATGGTGGGCGACGTAGCGGTCCTTGATGATGGGCAGCGCCCGAGCCCGGATCCCTGCCCGGCTCAGGAGCTGCTGCAGGTCCACCCCTCTGCTCTTGGCCGACATGCCGTGATCGGCGGTCAGGTACAGCTCCCGGTCGGGCCGATCCTCCATGATCTGCCCCAGGAGGTGGTCCAATGCCTCCACGTGCTGCACCGATTCCTCTTCCTCAGGGGCGTGACGGTGCATGACTCCGTCCGTGGTGGCGCAGTACACCACCTGGGGATCGCGGTGGCGCAGGACGACCCGAAGGGCGCGCAGCAGCCAGAGGTTCACCCTGGGGGAGTAGATGTGCTCGGCCGGGCCCACCTCGGCCACCACCTCGGCCGGTGGCGACTCGGCGGAGAGAGCATAGTCGGCGCCGGCATCGAGCAGGTGCAGCAGCTTGGCCTTGGAGGTGAGGAGCGCAGTGGTCATTCCCAGTCGATGGGCTCGCTCCAGCATGGTGGGCTGCAGGATGAACTCGGGCGACTCCATGTACTGCTCCTGGCCCGTGCGCCCATCTAGCCAGTAGTTGGAGGTTATGCCGTGCAGCCGGGGAGGGGTGCCGGTGATGATGGAGACGTTGTTGACGTTGGTCACCGACGGCAGCGCCGAACGCCCCTTTACCACACAGCCCGACCGGGCCAGGCCATCGAGCACCGGCGTATCGGATGCTTCCAGGTAGTCCGGTCCCAGCCCGTCCACGCACACTATGAGGATTCGCCTGCCCATGCCCTACTCCGGGCGGCAGTCTACAGCGTCGGGCGCGGGGAGCCAACCCCCCGCGCCCCGATGATCAGCTCGGACCGGTGCTACCGCGTGCGAGAGCGCTGCATGGCCAGGGACAGGCCTATGCCGCCCAGCAAGAGCACGGCGCCCAGCACCAGAGCCAGTGTGGCCCACGAGGTGGACGACGGCCCGGTGCCCGTCACCGGCAGGGCCGGAGCCGGAGTGGCGGTGGCGGTCGCTTCGGCCTGTGGGGTGGCCTCAGCTTCGGGGGTGGGAGTCTCAGCCTCGGGCGTCGCAGTGGCTTCCTGCTGGGCCTCAAGGCCGCCGGTCACTCGGAACGGCGGGGACACGATCTGGCCGTCCACCGTCACGGGCGGGTCGCCGCCGGGGAACTCGAACTGGCCCTCGGTGCCGGTGTCGGCATGGAGCATGGCGTACAGGGTCTCGGTAGCCTGGGCCACGTCTATCTCGACCACCACGTCCGTGTTCTCGCCGTCCTGCACCGGCGCGAAGCCGATGAGAGCGCCGAAGCTGTCGCCCTCCTGCCGGTGAATCACTATCCAGCCGGGCCCATCGGAGACCACTGAAGCTACGGTGACCGTCCCGTCCACGATGGGCTGGTCCACTACCGTAACCGAAGGGGTGACTTGGGCCGTCACTGGCAGGGCCAGGAGCGCCACCACTGCCAGAGCCAGAAGCACAGCGAAAGAAGCTCGTAATCCACTCATCTGATGTTCCTCCAATTGAGACAGAAACTTGGTGACTAGACTCCCTCAGACCGCGCGGCACCGATGCGCGGGGTGCTCTCGGGCACCCGGCGACGGACTGGCGGGCTCAGGCACGAACGGGGAAGAGCGACTCAGGGACGGTATATCCTCCTTCTAACTCAGACACTAACACACTACCGTCACGGCACCGTGGCCGGAGTATATCGCAACGACTCCACATGTCAAGTGCGGAACGGGCATGGACCCACAACAGGATCGGAGGGTACACCCGCGCCCGGACGGCCGAAGCTCGCCCTGAGCCCAAGCCCTGAGAAGCGTGACTGGTCTGCGCACCCCCTGTCCCCTGTAACCTGTCCCCTATTCCCTATAACCTGCCCAGGCACTGCTTCACTGCCGCCAGGCATATCTCCACCACCGTATCGGTGTTGATCACCAGGGCGTGGACGTCATCCCGGTTGCCGGACATCTCCAGCAGGAAGGCGGCGGTAGCTCCCCGCTCGGCGGCATATGACACGAGGTAGGGCTGGTCAGGTCCGATGTCAGTAGTGCGCTCCAAGTTGACCTGCTGGTAGGGCCCGCCGTAGGGCTTCTGCACCAGGAACCGGTCCTTGAGCCGGGCCTTCACGTCCGCCTGGATGGCATCGAAGAGCTCCTTGTCGCCCCGGTGAGCCCGCAGCATGATATAGTCGGCAGTGTGGAAGTCTATGACGCACATGGGCCGGAGCCGGTCCACGATTCCCTGGATGATCTGGGTCTCAGGCTCGGAGGCAGGTCGGGCACCGTTGTAGTTGTAGTCCCAAGGCACGAGGACGTCCTGCCCGTCCGTGGCTGGCCGCCAACCCCAGTCAAAGTTGCGGTTCAGGTCCACCCCGCGAGCGTTTTGGCGGGTGAAGTGGTCGTAGCCCCACGGATTCTGTATGGGCAGGATCTTGTAGTGTAGGCGCCGGGTATCCAGACCCTCCACGCTCCGGTCCTCGCATATCACCTCGGCGAAGCGCAGTAGCCCGAAGGCATTCTCCCACTCCCACCCGTGAATGGCGGCCCCCAGGTAGATAGTAGGCTTGCCGGGGTCGCCCAGATTCAGGGACCACATCTGGCGGCCGTCGCTGCAAGGCCCCTCGGCCTGCATGGTCAGTTCGGGGTAACGATCGGCCGTGGCGCGCATCAGGTCTACGAACCCGTCATAGTCCAGCCTTCGGGGGTAGTGGCGTCCGTAGCGCACGCCTGAGCCCATCAGGTTGCCCAGGAAGAGGTACTTGTTGGTGGCACCCTTGGAGTTGAAGTAGGGTCGCCCGAGCGACAGCAGGTCCAGAGCCAGGACGCGCCCTCGGCCCACCCGCTCCTCCACCATCACCGCCCCTCCATTGACGGTGGAGGTGCCCAGGATAGTCACGCCGTCGCCCTCCCGCACGCCCATCACCTGGCGCTGGAGGGCCTGGTTGTCGTAGACCTCCTCGGCGGCCCCGGAGACGGTGCCAAACCACCACAGAACGTCGCCCACGGCGTAGCCGCGCGTGATGTCGCACTCCACCTCGATGCGCATTCCGGGTAGCATCCGATCGAGGACGTGGCTCTTGCTGAAGTGCAGGCCGCGGTTGTGGGCATACTCGAAGAGGCAGGACAGCACCCGCCCACCGCCGCGGGCGTACTCGGTGATGGCGCCGTAGTCGAGCTTTTCCACGTTGCCGCCGGCGGTCACCATGGTGATGACGGTTTGGTAGGGGGAAAGCACGCTCAGGTCGTGGGCCTCGGTGGTGAAGTCGAGGTGCTCGACGCGCTCGGGGTAGAGTAGGTCAAGGTCCTGGGCCAGGGCGCCGTTCGGCCGGTCCGTGAGGAGAAGGATGTCTTTCTGCTGAGCCACGGCGGTTCGCCTCCGGATCATGGTGGAAGGGGCCCCGCAGCGGATGCGCCCGTGAGTGGGGCTGGCCACGGGGACCAGGGCGAGTGTAGCGTATAGAGGAGCGGCTCCACAAGGCCATCGCCGGCCCATCCACCGGATGAGGGACTGATCGGCCAGGAACCGATCAGCCGGGATCGCCCCCAGCTCCGTGGTAGCTACGTCGTGCGCACTCCTCATTCACGGATCACCCGCTTCTTTCGGTGGAGCGGCTGGCTGTGTCACCGGGCATCGGGGAAGGCGGACACAGTAGAGCCGGGCCCAGCGGCCAACGCCCGGTTGTAGGCCTTTCACCCCCGGCTTCTAGCGCCAGGTACGGTGTCGTCGTGCCGGCGGAATCCGGAAGGGCCGCTATGCGTCTCCGGCAGGCGGATTCACCCCGTGCACATCTCGCTCTCTCCCCGACCCCTTCCCCTTGTGCTACACTCCCCCCAACCCGCACTAACACGAGGGGGCGCGCCATGACCGACCGCTATTCCGCCCACTACATCTCCGGCACCCACTGGGACCGGGAGTGGTACCGACCCTTCCAGGAGTACCGCTTCCTCCTGGTGCAGATCCTCGATCAGCTCCTCGATCTCATGGAGACCAGCACCGACTTCCGCTACTTCCACCTGGACGGTCAGACCTGCGTCCTGGCCGACTACCTCGAGGTCCGACCCGAGAACCGCGATCGGCTCCAGCGCCTCATCTCCGAGGGCCGCATCCTCATCGGCCCCTGGTTCACCATGCCCGACCTCTTCTGCCCCGGCGACGACGAGGCCCTGGTGCGCAACCTGCTCCTGGGCCAGCGCATCAGCCACGAGTGGGGCGTGGAGCCCATGGGCGTGGCCTACACCTGCGACATGTTCGGACATCCTTCTCAGATGCCCCAGATCTACCGGGGCTTCGGCCTGCCATACTGCGTCCTCGGTCGGGGCACCAACGAGCACACCACCCCCGCCTTCTTCACCTGGGAGGCCCCCGATGGCAGCCGGGTCTTCACCTTCAAGCTCCAGGACTACATGGGCTACGGCGCCTTCGTGGGGTCGCGCCGGGTGCTGGAGAACGCCACCGACCCGAACGATCCCCAAGTGGAGGCCGAGGCCAAGGAGAGCATGCGCCGGTACGTGGGCCACGAGATCAGCCGCTCCAATGCCCCGGTGCTGTGCCTCATGGACGCGCTGGATCACATGCCCCCGGCCACCGACGCCGCCCGCTACTTGCGCCTACTCCACCAGGCCATGCCTGAGATAGATGCGATCCACTCCGCCCTGCCGGACTTCTTCCGGGAGGCGGAACAGAAGGCGACCGACCTGCCCCTGAAGCGGGGCGAGCGTCGCGAGCCCAGCAAGGGCCCCGCTCCCTACCTCTGGCTCATCCCCAACTGCGTCTCCTCGCGGGTGCAGATGAAGCAGGCCAACGACGAATGCCTGATGCTGCTGGAGCGGTGGGCCGAGCCCTGGGTGGGGCTGGCCAACCTCCAGGGCGCCGGCATCCCGGAGCGGTTCCTGCGCATCGCCTGGGAGAACGTACTGCTCAACCACGCCCACGACAGCATCTGCGGTTGCTCGGTGGACCAGGTCCACCGGGACATGATGTACCGCTTCGACCAGGCCCGCGTCCTGGCGCTGCAACTGCGACACCAGGCCTACGGGTTCCTGACCGCGGGCTGCGCCGATATCGCCCGGAAGGAGCACGAGTTCACCCTCACCATCGCCAACCCCCTCCCCGTGGCCCGCCGCGAGGTGGTGGTCTTCGATGTGGACCTGCCCCTGGACTATCCTACCTCGTTCAAGGAGGGCTTCCGCTCCCAGGACGTCAAGTCCTTCCAGCTGCAGGACGCCGATGGCAACGAAGTGCCCTATCAGCGACTGAGTCTCGACCCCAGGACCTCCTCGCGCTCGCGCTACGCTCTTCCCGCCTTCGTGGGCGACCCGGAGCACACCCGCTACACCGTGGCCGCTGAGGTGGACCTGCCCGCCCTGGGCTTCACCTCGCTACTGGTCAAGCCCAGCGAGCGGCCCGTCCGGCGCATGGGCTCCCTGCGCACCGGCCCCAACAGCGCCGAGAACGAACACCTGGCCCTCTACGTCGAATCCAACGGGACCGTCACCCTCACCCACAAGGCATCAGGCGAGATCTACACCGACTTGCTCACCTTCGAGGACCGCAGCGAGATCGGTGACGGCTGGTTCCACGGCGACACCGTCAACGACGAAATCGCCCTTTCGACCGGCTCTCAGGCTCAGATATCGGTGATGAACGACGGACCCGAGATGGTCACCTTCCGCATCGAGACCGCCATGAGCCTGCCCGAACGCTACGACTGGCATAGGGAGAAGCGCTCCGACGGCCGGGCCGAGCTTCGCCTCACCAGCTTCATCAGCCTGCGCCGAGGGGCCCGCACCGTCGAGGTGGAGACGGTGGTGGACAATAACGTGGAGGACCACCGGCTGCGGCTCCTCTTGCCCACCGACGTCCCTCAGGCCAAGACCTGGTTGGCCCACCAACCCTATGACGTGCTGGAACGCGACATCGCCCTCGAGCCGGAGACCGCGGACTGGCAGGAGCCGGAGATCGCCGAGAAGCCTTTCCAGGGCCTCCAGGCGGTGGGCGCCGGCAACCGGGGGCTGGCCTTTCTCTCGGCCGGGGGGCTGCACGAAGGCGGGGTGCAGGACGACGCCCGCCGTACCATGCAGGTGACGCTGCTGCGCTCCTATGGCCGCACGGTGGGCACCACCGGTGAGCGCGATGGCCTGGAGCTGGGCACCCGCGCCTACCGCTACGCCCTCATGCCCTTCGCCGGGGAACTGCCCCGCATCGAGGCGCTGCGCGAACTGGCGGCCCTCCAGGCGGGGCTCATGGTGCGCCAGACGGGGCTGCTTCCCTCCGGCTTCCCGCCCATGACGGGAAGCGAGCGGCCGCAGATCAGCTACCTGGAGCAGGAGCGGGGCACGCTGGTGCTCTCGGCGCTCAAGCCGGCCGAGGACGGCAGCGGTCTGGTGGTGCGCCTGTGGAATCCTACCGAGGAGGCGCAGACGGAGCGCATCCGGCTCTGGCGCAAGGTCTCCCGGGCTCGTCTGCTGAATCTGGCCGAGGGACCGGGCGACGCCGGCCGAGTGACCAAGAGGGGCACTGCGGTAACGGTCGAGGCCGGCCCCAAGCAGGTGGTCACGGTAGGGCTGGAGTTCTAGGGAATGGAACGCTGATCAGCGCTGATGGTACGCTGATTCACGCTGATCACAAGGAAGAAACGAAAGGAGGATCAGCGGAGATCAGCGTACCATCAGCGTTATCTGCGTACCCCATTCAGCCACCCGCGCCTATCTTCTCCCGCTTGGCCTCGATAGCCTGCAGCAAGTCCTCGAAGGAGTCGGCGAAGGCCTTCACCCCGTCCCGCTGCAGCTCCTCGGTGATGGCGTCCAGGTCAATGCCCATCTCGCTCAGGCGCCGCACCCGCTCCCGAGCCTCGTCCACTCCCTTCTCCAGGGTCAAGGCCACCTTGCCGTGGTCCTCGAAAGCCTGCAGGGTCTCCGGCGGGATGGTGTTGACCGTGTTCGGGCCGATGAGCTCGTCCACGTACTTGGTGTCCGGGTAGCTGGGGTTCTTGGTGCTGGTGCTGCCCCACAGAGGCCGCTGCACCCGGGCCCCGCGGCCCGCCAGCCTCTCCCAGCGCTCCCCGGAGAAGGTCTCTCGGAAGCGGGCATAGGCCAGCCTGGCGTTGGCCACCGCGATCTTGCCCTGCAGGTCGGTGTTCCCGATCCTCTCCAGCTCGCGGTCCACCGCCGTATCCACCCGGCTGACGAAGAAGGAGGCCACCGACGCCACCCGAGCCAGGTCCCCCCCTCGCTCTGCCAGGTCTTCCAGCCCCGAGATGTAAGCCTCGGCCACGGCATCGTAGTGGGCCAGGGAGAACATGAGGGTCACGTTGATGTTGATCCCTTCAGCGATCAAGGTGCGAATGGCGGGGATGCCGGCCGCGGTGGCGGGCACCTTGACCATGAGGTTGGGCCGGTCCACCGTGGCCCACAGGTGCCGCACCTCTTTGAGGGTGCCATCGGTGTCGTCGGCCAGCCGCGGATCGGCCTCCAGGCTGACGTAGCCGTCTCGCCCGTCGGTGCGGTCGTACAGCGGCCGGAAAAGGTCGGCCGCGGCCCGGATGTCCTCGATGGCCAGGGCCTCGTAGAGGTCCATGAGGGGCATGTCGCTGGCGGCCAGGCGGCGGAGCTGGTCGTCGTAGTCGTCGCTGCCGCCGATGGCCTTGGCGAAGATGCTGGGGTTGGAGGTCATGCCCCGCAGGCCCCGCTCGATGAGCCGCTGCAGCTCACCGGAGGCGATGAGCGACCTCCTTATGAAATCCAGCCACACGGACTGGCCCAGCTCGGCCAGCTGCTGCATCTTGGTCACGGTAGCCCTCCTGAAGAACAGAACGCTGACCACGCTGATACTACGTTGATTCTCGCTGATCCCTCTCTGTATTCGCTTTCCGATCAGCGTGGTATCAGCGCAATCAGCGTTCTATTCTATCCCACCTGCTACGCCGGCTCCACCCGCACGGCGCAGACTTTGAACTCGGGGATCTTGGCCACGGGATCGAGGGCAGCGTGGGTGAGTACGTTAGCCGCCGCCTCGGCGAAGTGGAAGGGGATGAACACCACCCCCGGCTTCACCCGCCGAGTGAGCTGAGCCTGTAGCTCGATCTGGCCCCGGCGGCTAGCCACCTTCACTCGCCGCTGACCGTTCAGGCCGATGGCCCGGGCGTCGTCGGGGTGTATCTCCAGGTAGGGCTCCTTCGCTTCCTGCTCCAGTTTCTCCGACCGTCGGGACATGGAGCCGGTGTGATACTGGAACATCAGCCGGCCGGTGGTGAGGGTCAGAGGGTATTCCTCGTCCGGCAGTTCGGCTGCCTCCTGGAATCGGACCGGGTGAAAGCGGCCCAGCCCACGGGCGAACCGCCCCTGGTGGAGGATAGGAGTGCCGGGATGGTCGGCGGCAGGAACGGGCCACTGAAGGAACCCCTCCTTATCCAGCCGATCGTAGGACACGCCAGCGTAGCTGGGGGTAAGGCGAGCGATCTCCTCCATTACCTCCGCTGGGGAGCCGAAGTCGAACCCGGACGCGCCCATCGCCTGAGCCACCGAGCAGATGATCTGCCAGTCCGGTCTGGCCTGACCCAGAGGCTCGATCGCCCGGCGCACGCGCAGGAGGCGCCGGTCGGTGCTGGTGAAGGTGCCGTCCTTCTCGGCGAAAGGAGCCCCGGGCAGCACCACGTCCGCCAGTTGGGCGGTCTCGGTGAGGAAGATGTCCTGCACCACCAGGAAGTCTAGCTGCTCCAGACAATGCCGGGTGTGGTGGCTGTCCGGGTCGGAGAGCATCGGGTTCTCGCCCATGATATAGAGGGCGCGAAGCGATCCCTTGGCGGCGGCCGTGGTCATTTCCGTTGCGGTGAGGCCTACCCGCTCGGACAGGCCTTCGACGCCCCAGGCCTGCTCGAACTTGGCCCTGACCTCGGGCTGGTCCACCCGCTGATAGCCGGTGTACACATTGGGCAGCCCGCCCACGTCGCAGGCCCCCTGGACGTTGTTCTGACCCCTCAGCGGGTTTACGCCGCCGCCGGGCAGGCCCAGGTTGCCGGTGAGCAGGGCCAGGTTGGCGATGGACTTGACGTTGTCGGTGCCGGTGGTGTGCTGGGTGATGCCCATGGCGTAGAGGATGGCGGCTGGCTTGCTTCGGGCATAGAGGCGGGCCGCCTCCCGTAGGCTATCGGCGGGGATGCCGGCGATCTCCTCCACCCGCTCGGGGGTGTACTCCGCCACCGTCTGCTTGAGTTCCTCGAACCCCTCGGTGCGCTCGGCGATGAAGCTCTCGTCGGCCAGCCCCTCGGCGATGATGACGTTCATCATGCCGTTGATCCAGGCCACGTCGGTTCCAGGGTGAGGCTGGAGGTAGATGTCGGCCAGGCGGGCGATCTGGGCCCGACGCGGGTCCACCACGATCACCTTGGCGCCTCGCTCCCGTCCCGACAGCACATGGCTGGCCACCAGAGGATGGGCCTCGGTGGTGTTGGAGCCGGTTATGAGGAAGCACTGCGTCTCGGTGCTGAACTCAGGCACGGAGTTGGTCATCGCCCCACTGCCGCACGCTGCGGCCAGACCGGCCACTGTGGGGGCGTGTCAAAGCCGGGCGCAGTGATCCACATTGTTGGTCTTGATGACGGCGCGAGCCAGTTTCTGCAGCAGGTAGTTCTCTTCGTTGGTGCACTTGGCCGAGGTGAAGAAGCCCACGCTGTCTGGACCGGAGTCGTCCCGCGCGGCGGCCAGTCGCTCCGCCACTAGGCCCAGGGCCTCCTCCCAGGAGGCTTCCACCAGGGAATCGCCCTGGCGGATGAGGGGCGCCTTCAGGCGCTCGGAATGACGGACGAAGGCGGCGGCGTTCCAGCCCTTGATGCACATCCGACCGCGGCTGATGGGGTCTTCCTTGGCGGGGAGGACGCCGACGAGTTCACCGTCCAGCACTTGCAGGTAGAGCTGGCAGCCAGAGCCGCAATAGGGACAGGCGGTGAGTACGTTCCGGTATTCCATGCTAACGCTGCCTCTCCTTACGGTCGCTCAGTCCGACCAGGGCGCTACGGGCGAACACGAGGTTCGCCCCTACGGCTAGGGCGCTCTCAGAGTCCTGCGGCAGGCCAGCAGAGATGACTCCCGCAGAACACTGCGGGCGAACACGAGGTTCGCCCCTACGGCTAGGGCGCTCTCAGAGTCCTGCGGCAGGCGAGCAGAGATGACTATCGGAGCCAGTCTGGGCGCTATCGGGCGCTGCATCGCCTCTGTTCCGCGTCTGCTGGCTGGCCGGTGGTGGTTCCTGGCCCGCGCCAGATGGCAGCTCGCCCAACCCTGGCTCGGCTTTGGGAAAGCCCTGCCCCCACGGCCGGGCGTGGAGTGCGCGCCGGCACATCCCGGCCGCGCAGCTTCACTGGGAAACATCGCGCTCCGGCGGTCAGCTCTATCTGTGCGCCGACGGACACCGAGGACGCCAACCGGAATTCGGGCACGTCGTCTCCCTCCGGGTAGAGCTAGACCGCCTGTCGCAGGTTGCGCACCGTCTCGTTCAGGGCGTCTCCCTGGGTGACCACCGCTAGATCGAGGCACCCGGCCACGTAGCCGGCCTCTTCGTCCGGGTAGATCACCGCCTGAACCACATGCCGCAGACGGGCCACAGTTGCTCCTTATCGCGCGATCAATGAGTTGCATCTCGTATTGTGCTTCACTGTGCGGACTGGGGCTCAATGGTGCTCTCCTCGCAGTGGGGCGTCGGTGAGGGTGAGCGAGAGCGGTGGCGGCGCCTCGAGGTCGGCGCCCGGCTCGTAGTCCAGCAGCTGGGCCACGTCCTGGCGGATCAAGTCGTAGAGCACGGTCAGAGGGATATGAGCGGGGCAGGTGAGCTCACACTGGCGACAGCCCACGCAGCGGTTGGCCATGTGCATGGCCCGGATGAGGTGGAAGGTGGGGAAGGGCGGGGCCAGCATCCCCGGTTCCACCCACAGTGGGTTCTCCAGGGCACAGGCTTCGCAGAAGCACTCCGGGCAGATGTTGCGGCAGCCGTAGCACTTAATGCACTTGCGGAACTGCTCCTGCCAGAACTCCCGGCGCTCCTCGAGCGCCATCTCGTCGTACCGGGCCACCAGCGGGTGCGGGCCGGCTCCAGGTACTCTCTCGCCCAGCAGTTCCCCCTCGGGCCAGCCTTCCAGGCGCGGCGCCGGATCGGGGCAGTAGCACTCCTCGGCCTCCTCGGAGGTGCAGGCCACGCCGAGAAGGTACAGGCGGTCCGGATCTACCTGATGGCGCTTGGCCATCTCCACCAGAGCCCGGACGTCACACCCCCGAGCCACCACCCCCAGCCGTGCCTCCGGGTGGCGCCGCTGGAGCAGGGCGACAATGGATGCCAGAGGGTAGCGCGGCTCCAGCACCAGACCGGTGAGGTCGTCCCCCGGTCGGAAGAGGTAAGGGGCCGCTCCTTCCACCGTCCGCCGCACGGCCAGAATGCCGTCTAGCTCGGGCAGCTTCTCCGCCGCCCGAGCGCGGGTGTCAGTCTCCTGCGACAATTGCTTCCTCCCGGACGCCCTCCACGCTACCCGTCCTGTGTCTCCAGTGCCGCCGGTCCTAGGGCGCGGATGCGCTCCACGAACGCCGTGGTGACCTGGGCGTAGCGGGTCGCCTCCGCCGAGGAGACATAATCCAGCTCCAGGCGATCGGGGTTGATCCCAACGTATCCCAGGATGCGGCGCAGGACGGGCATCCGCTTGGCGGTGCGGTGGTTGCCGGTGGAGTAATGGCAGTCGCCGATATGACAGGCCAGCACCAGGACCCCGTCCGCTCCCTGCCGGAAAGCCCGCAGTATCATCTCAGGGGAGACCCTCCCGGAGCACATCATCCGGATGGGCAGGATGTTGGCGGGGGAGGGTATGCGAGCGACGCCGGCGTTGTCCGCCCCGGCGTAGGAACACCAGTTGCACATGAAGGCGACGATGCGGGGCTCGAACGGGGTAGACTCTGCCGTCTCGGGCCCAGTCGCGCCTTTGGTTGCGGTTGACATCTCACTCATCCCGTCATCCTCGGTCGAGAGGGCGGACGCGGTGGTCCGCCCCTACGAGGCCCCATCCATTCGACTGCTGCAGGGGCCGGCCACCGTGCCTGCCCTGAACCTGTGCCGAGCCGGCGCTACCAACTGACATCACGCCGGCTCTGCCAGTAGCCCCTCGATCTGGGCCACGATCTCCTCGTCCGTGAAGTGCAGCGAGGTGATAGCCCCGGCGGGGCAGGCAGCGTCGCAGGTGCCGCACCCCTGACACAGAGCCGGGTTGACCTCGGCCTTGCCCTCGGCATTCAGGAGGATGGCGCTGTACGGACAAACCAGCACGCAGTCGCCGCAGCCCACGCACCTGGACACCTCCACCTGGGCCACGGTAGGGGCGATGGTCACCCGTCCCCGGTTGAACAGGCGCACCACCTCCATGGCAGCGGCTCCGGCGTGGGCCACCGTGTCCAGGACGTCGCGCGGTGCCTGGCAGCTCCCCGCCAGGAACACGCCGCCCGTGTTCGTCTCCACCGGACGTAGCTTGGGGTGGGCTTCGGCGAAGAAGCCGTCCGGGGTGAAGCTCAGCCCCAGGAGCTTGGCCAGGTCGCCAGCATCGGGCTGAGCTTCGACGGCGGTGGCCAGGACCACCATGTCTACGTCCACCTGCACCAGCCGTCCCAGGTCGGTGTCCTCCGCTCTCACCCGGAGCTTGCCGTCGGGCAGGACCTGTACCTCCGCGCCCCGGCCGCGGACGAAGACCACCCCCTCTTCCTGCACCCGGGTGTAATACTCGTCGTAGGCCTTGCCGAAGGCGCGGATGTCCATGTAGAAGCTGTACACCTGGGCACCGGTCTTGTCGCGGATCTGATGGGCGTGCTTCAGGGCGTACATGCAGCATATACGGGAGCAGTAATTGTGGGCGTTCTCGTCACGGCTGCCCACGCAATGGAATATGGCGACCGCCTCCGGCACTCTGCCCTCGGCGGTGACCAGCTTGCCGCTGGTGGGGCCTCCGGCGCTGGTAAGCCGCTCGAACTGGATGCCGGTGAGGATGTTGGGCGAGAGGCCATAGGAGTACTGGGGCAGCTTCCTGGGGTCCCACATGCCCAGCCCCGTGGCCACCACGATGGCCCCCACCTGCAGCTCGAGGATCTGGTCCTCCTGCTCGTAGTCAATGGCCCCGATGGGGCAAGTCCTCTCACAGATTCGGCAACGGCCTCGGGTGAAGTAGAGGCAGTTCTCTCGGTCTATCACCGGGATGTTGGGGACGGCCTGAGCCGAGGGTCGGTAGATGGCCTTCCTCTTGCCCATCCCGGCCTCGAAGACCTCGTCCACCACCTGGCGCGGGCACCTCTCCTGGCACAGCCCGCAGCCGGTGCACAGCTCTTCATTCACCGAGCGGGCCCGCTTGCGCACCTTGACGGTGAAGTTGCCTACGTAACCGGAGACGGCTTCCACCTGGCTGTAGGTCAGTAGAGTGATGTCTCGATGCCGACCGGCATCCATCATCTTTGGACCGAGTATTCAGGTACTGCAGTCCAGGGTGGGGATGGTCTTGTCTAGCTGGGCCATGCGCCCGCCGATGGACGGTTCCTTCTCCACCAGGTAGACGCGATAGCCGGAATCGGCGATGGAGAGGGCTGTCTGAATGCCGGCGATGCCTCCCCCTATCACCAGAGCGGTCTGGTTGACGGGCGCCTCGCGCGCCTCGAGCGGGGCGTGCAACCTCACCCGGGCCACGGCGGCGCGCACCAGCCGCTTGGCTTTCTCTGTGGCGGCCTCCTTGTCCTGGATGACCCAGGAGACGTGTTCCCGGATGTTGGCCATCTCGAAGTAGTAGGGGTTGAGGCCGGCAGCGGCCACCGCCCGCTGGAAGGTGGGCTCGTGCATACGGGGGCTGCAGGAAGCTACCACCACCCGATTCAGCCCCAACTCCTTGATGTCCTGCTGTATCATCTGCTGGCCCGGGTCGGAGCAGGTGTACTTGTGCTGACGGGCCACCACTACCCCCGGCAGATCGGCAGCCATCGCCACCACCGCCGGTACGTCCACGGTGGCAGCGATATTCACGCCGCACTCGCACACGTAGACTCCTATGCGCGGCTGTTCCATAAGGTCAGACTCCTCTCAAGACGGCTCAGCCGAACGCCCCTTGCATCACGTTGAACGGCTCCTGTGCCCTGCCGAGCGCCCCTTGCATCACGCTGAGCGGCTCCTGTGCCCTGCCGAGCGCCCCTTGCATGACGTTGAGCGGCTCTTGCGTCATGCCGAGCGCCCCTTGCATGACGTTGAGCGGCTCTTGCGTCATGCCGAGCGCCCCTTGTGTCATGCTGAACGAAGTGAAGCATCTCCAGGCCGCTGGTCGAGAGCCTTCGCTACGCTGCTCATGGGGTAACCCCCGTCCGTCGTCGTGGGGCCGCCCGACATGGTGCACGTCGCCCTCCGGTGCGGCCTTGCCCATCACGCGGTCTGTACCTCCGGCTGCACCAGCCGGGCCAGGGCCGGGGCCACCGGCACCACGTGTCGGTGGAACATCATCTCCGCCTGGGGCAGGCCGAAGGCCAGGCCCAACAGTTGGGGCAGAAACAGCACCGGCACTCTGAAGGGTCCTCCCACCGCGCGCGAAGCTGCCTCCTGGTAGCTGTCTAGGTTCATGTGGCACATAGGGCAAACGGTGACGATGCAGTCGGCCGGGCTGCACGCCTCCAGAATCGCTCCCACCATGGGCTGCGCCACCTCCGGCTTGGTCACCATAAGGGAAGTGCCGCAGCAGTACGCCTGGCGGGCATGGTGGTGGACGGCCACTCCCAGTGCTTCCAGGATGGCGTTCATGGAGGTAGGGCGTTCGTCGTCGTCGAAGGGGCTGTAGGGACGCACGGTCTGGCAGCCGTAGTAGGGGGCCACGGTGAGCCCCGTGAGGGGCCGGCGCACCCGGGCGGCGATGGCATCGGCGCCGATATCGTTGGCCAGCACATCCAACAGATGGCGGGCCCGCGCCTTGCCCCGGTAGGTGAGTCCCTCCACCTCCAGAGCCTGGTTAATCTTCTTCAACGTCGCCGGTTTGGCGGCAGCCGCATCGGTGCGGCGGAAGTTGGTGTAGCAGGCGCTACAGATGGTCAACACGTCGAGGCCCGCGCCGTCCCGTTCGGCCAGAGCCAGGTTGCGGGCGGGCAGCACTAGGCCCAGGAGCTCGCTCATCACCGGGGCCACGCTGGCACCGCAGCAGGTCCAGTCGTCCAGTTCCTGGAGCTCCACATCCAACACCCGCATGACGGCCAGGGTGGACTTGAGATACTCGAGGGCCGATCCCTCGGCCGAGCAGCCGGGGTAGAGAAGGTACCTCACGGAGCTGCCTCCAGTTCCGCCACCCGTTGGAAAAGGCGGTCCAGACGCCCCTCGCCCCCAAACGCGGGCACCTCCGGCCGGACCTTCCCTCGCCGGAAGAGGGTGAGCCCCAGGGGAGCGAAGTTGGCTGCCTTAAGGGGGTTGGCTGCCAGCAGGTAGCGGGCCATGAACTCGAACTCGCGCATGCGGCCGTAGCGACGCATGACGTGGGCGAAGGAGCGGTAGAAGGCGCCGCTCTCCCGCGAGGAGACGAGGCCTCTCTCGAGCGCCAGTTCCTTGAGGCTGGTGATCAGCTCCGTGAGAGGAATGCCTCGGGGGCAACGAACCTGGCACTGGTAGCACAGGCTACAGAGCCACATGGTCTTGCTCTGTAGCACCTCGTCCGTCATGCCCAAGTGCACCATGCGCCACATGATCCGGGGAGTGACGTCCATGGCTGCCGCCGCGGGACAGGAGGCGCTGCAGGTGCCACATTGCAGGCAGCGGTGGATCTCGCGTCCGCGAGACGAGATTCGGTCCACCAGGTCGGGCTCTTGTCGTAGGGCGGCCAAGTCCACCACCGATTGCTGTCTCACGGGCGTCTCCGCGGCCTCACAGACGTCGGCAGAACCGGCTAATCCGGATAGGATCAGTAGCATTTTCGACGGCGGCCTGCTTTTTGTCAAACAGCAGAGCCTGTACGTCCCTCCGATCGCTCCTCCAGGCACAATCTTTTGCAGTCCCGCCGGGGACCTGCTAGCATGAGATCGCTGCCGTGCCGGGTGCGCTCGGCGCCCGGAGTTGGGGCGCGGCCAACGCTTCGCGATAACTGCAGCCTGGCCGGCGACTGGTCGGGCTTCCTGCATCACCAGTGCCTGAAGAGAGGCTATTGCTGCGCCTGGCGATGCTGGGCCGCGCCCGCGTGACTGAGCTATCTCTCTGGGCTGTCCTGCTGACGCCCGGCGCGGCCAGCGGCACCACGCGGAGGTGGTGCCACTCAGTGCCTCGTCGTAGGAGGTCGGATGGCCGAGAATCCTTTTGATGCCCTATTGCCGAGGGAGATCGCCGAGCGGGCGGAGGTAACGGGGGAGGCCCGTACTGCGCTCGATGCGATCACCACTCTGGGCCTGGCCACTCTGGCCGGTGGCTTCATCTCCATGGGTGCGGTCTTCAGCACCACCGTGGCCACCGGCAGCAGCGCTCTGCCTTTCGGTGTAGCACGTCTGCTAGTTGGTCTCGCCTTCTGTCTGGGCCTGATCTTGGTCGTGGTCGCCGGAGCCGAGCTGTTCACCGGCAACAACCTGATCATCATGGCCTGGGCTAGCGGCCGGGTCACCACGCGCAGGCTACTGCGCAACTGGGGTCTGGTCTACGCCGGGAACTTCTTCGGCTCGGTGATCACCGCTGTCCTGGTGGTCTTGGCTCGCTACCACTTTGGCGGCGGCACCGCGGTTGGGCTGCAGGCCCTGCGCATCGCCGAGGCCAAGTGCTCGCTGGGGCTGGTGCAGGCGATCGCCCTGGGCATGCTCTGCAACGCCCTGGTGTGCATCGCCGTCTGGCTGATCATGGGGGGCCATTCGACTACCGACAAGATTCTGGCCACCATCTTCCCCATCAGCGCCTTTGTCGCCAGCGGCTTCGAGCACAGCGTGGCCAACATGTACTTCATCCCTGTGGGGCTGCTGATCAAGAGCGACGCCGCCTTCCTGGCAGCGGCAGGCGTGGCGGCCTCGGAGTTCCCTCACCTCACCCTGACCAACTTTCTGTTCGTTAACCTGCTTCCAGTGACCATCGGCAACATCATCGGCGGCTCGGTGATGGTTGGCTTGGCCTACTGGTCCATCTACCTGCGCCCGGCCAGAGTGCGGCGCCAGAAAGGGCCTGCCGCGGTAGGGGCGGTGCCGGCCAGACAACACAGCCGCTGACGGGACAGGGCAGAGGTGTCCTCCGGCTCACCGAGCGCTACCTGTTCGCTGACCCGCTGGGCGTCTGGCAGCAGGTAGCCCGGTGGCCGCTGGGATGTCTGTGCGCGTCCGGTGCGCCGGTTGCAGGAGAGGAAGAACGATGAGGGTGTGGTCACTTTAGGCCCGGCGGGCTGCTGGGAGGCTCTGAGGTGAGATCGCTGAGCACCGGCGGGAGAGCGCTGCCATTGAACCGTCGCGACTCGCCCGTCGCCGGGCGACCTGGGGGTGGCGCATGACCTCT
Source organism: Anaerolineae bacterium (assembly GCA_013178015.1). Classification (NCBI taxonomy): domain Bacteria; kingdom Bacillati; phylum Chloroflexota; class Anaerolineae; species Anaerolineae bacterium. The sequence continues at coordinate 21,434 of JABLXR010000019.1, read as the reverse complement.
CGCGAGCGAGTCGAGGCTGCTCTGCAGCACCGCGAGCCCGACCGCACTCCCATCTTCGAGTACGTCCTCCTCGCCCCGCTGGCCGATCAGCTCCTGGGCCGACCCTACGGCGGCGACCCCGTTCACTGGCGTGGCCTGCTGCGGGAGCTGGGCTGGGAGGGGGCGGTGCGCCGGGTGGCAGCAGATCGGCTGGACCTGGCCCAGCTTCTGGACCACGACATGCTCTACGTCTACTCCACCGGCTCCCGCCATGCCCTGGAGCCGGCCTCCGACGTTCCCTCTCCCGAGTTGCCCGACGATCCGGTGGAGCGAGTCAGGCTGCGGAACGAGGCAACCGAGCGGGACCTCGCCGCGCCCGCCAACGACGACCGGTTCTTCATCTACGTCTGCGTCAAGGAAGAGATGGACCGGCGGGGGATTGACCTGCCCGTCCTGGCCCCGGCGTATGCCCACGGCGTCTGGACCGACGTGGACTTGATGCAGACCATGCTGCTGGCTCCGGAGGTGGCTCATCGCCACTTCGCTCTGGCCACCCGGCGGGCGCTGGCGCTGGTGGAAGGCTATGCTCAGGTGGGGGTGGACCAGTACGGCGTGGGCGGCGATTTCGCCGGCACGCGGCCCCTCATCTCTCCCCGGGCCTACCGCGAGTTCATCATGCCCGAGGTGCGCACGGTGTCCCGCCGGGTGCACGAACTGGGCGGCTGGGCGGTGAACGCCAGCGACGGCGACCTGTGGCCGGTGATCGAGGATTTCCTGGTGGGCTGCGAGGTGGATGGGTACCTGGAGATAGACCTGCACGCGGGGATGGACCTGGGCCGGCTCAAGGCGGCCTACGGCGATCGGATCACCTTCTACGGCAACCTGGACCCGGGCAACATCCTGAGCTTCGCCACCCCAGATGAGGTGAAGCGGCATACTCGGGAGTGCCTGGAGAAGGGGAGGGGGAGCGGTGGTCACATCCTCTGCGCCAGCAACGCCATCACCGCCAGCGTGCCCTTGCGCAACTACCTGGCGGTGATCGAGACGTACCGGGACATGTTCGGGCTGCCGCCGCTGGACCTGTAGAGGATGACGGTGGCACGCTGATGGCGCTGATGTCACGCTAATTCACGCCGATCAGGCGACGGGGCAGGCGGGCGCCATCAGCGGAGATCAACGCACCATTGGCGTCATCTGTGTTCTAGTACCAGCACGTCCTCGGGGCCGTAGAGGTGCCCGGCAACCAACGCCAGCCAGCGCCCGTCCGGAGACGTCAGGGCGGAGCCATGCAGGGCCAGGCGCCTAACCGAAGGCTCCAGGGCCCGGGGGTACACCGACGCCCGCACCTGTTCCAGGGGCGAGACTACCGGTGGCTGCTGCACCAGGGCCGCGGGAGCGATGGCGATAGCCCTTCCCTGGGCCACGACTGGGTCGTACGCCCACACCTGGGGCTCCTTCCCCGCGCAGGTGCCCTGGTAGTATAGGACGCCCTCCTGGCTCCACCCCAGCAGAGAGTACCGGCAAGGCCTGATCTCGCGCGCTACCTGCGTCTGTTTGATCACGCCCTCCAGCAGCCCCGGCGCGGTGGCCAGCTGCATCCGGTAGCCGGAGGCGGGGCCCAGCGCCGGACGGTAGCGGCTCAGCCAGGGGAAGGCGGCCACCGCCAGCAATCCCAGCGCCAGCACGACCCTGCCTGCTGGGCCCGGCCGGCCCCAGACCAGGGCCGCCAGCAGCAGAGCCACCGTCACCAGGCTCGCCAGCAGGTACCCGGCCAGGCTGCCGAAGAAGACGATCTGGGGCAGGCGCAGCAGCCCCACCAGCCAAGGCAGGGCACCCCCCATCAGGAGCCCGTGGAGGTCGAGCCGCTGGGCCAGGCTCAGTAACGGCAGGAGGACGTAGGACTGGCCGAAGAGCAGGCCGGTGACGGCCAGCGCCAGGATACTCACCCACAGGCGTCCCCCTGAGGTGGGCGCTGCCCTCCGCCGGGCCGGCCCAGTGGCTTCCGCGATGGCGCTCACTGCGGCATCTCCCAGGTCAGCTCCCACGGCCCCGGCACGGCCTCGTTGACCCCGGTCACCTGCACCCGGTAGGTGCCCGGCCGAATGGGCCCGCCACCGGCCCCGGCGCTGAAGCCGACCAGAAACAGCGGCTCGCCCGCCCCCTCGGGAGTGACCACCTGTCCGAACTGCTCGACCAGGGCGGCGTCCGTGGCCAGGGGACGCGCCACTCCGTCCGGCCCGGTCACCGAAGTGAAGGACAACCCGGCCAGCAGGCGTCCGTCCCGTTCTCCGTTGTCCCCCAGCGCGGCGCTGAGGACCAGAAGCTGGTACTGCAGCCGAGCCTCGGTGAAGCGGAGCGGGTAGCCTCCCACCGACAGGGCCACGTCCACCGGCCACGGCCCCTCCTCTTCAGCGCCCTGCGGGACGGTCACCTCGAAGGAGGCGGCAGCGGGCCTCAGGACCACGATGGCCGGAACGTGGAAGGTGACCCGCCCCGCCAGAGGCGCCAGCGGCGGGAAGAGGAGCCGATGGGGGTCGAAGTCGGGGCCATCGGCCGGCTCCCAGGCCAGGGCCACGCCGGGGTCGTAGCGGTTGCCGCGCTCGTCGGTCAGGTGATAGAGGTCAACGCCGTCGCTGCCGGGCAGGCGGGCCGAGGCCCCCACCAGGGTCTCATCGTCCGGTCCCGGATCCATACCTAGGGTGACGGCGGTGAGCCGATCGGTCAGGTCCACCCGTTCCACCCGGAGGGTCAATCCGTTGCGCTCCTGCGAGGCACCCGGCCTAAGCGATACCGGCTCCATGGGCACGGGCGGCCCTCCGGGCACGGCCCAGGTGATCTCCCAGGGGCCGTGGAGGCTCACCTGAGCCCCGAACCCGGGGCCACCGACCTCGATGGTGACGATGCCGCGGGGCGGGGTGTCGAACAGCAGGCTGGTCTGCCCGATTCGACTCTGGGGATCGAAGTTCCCCCGGCTGCCACGGTAGCCTTCAGCAGCGGCACTGAAAGATACGGCGACCAGGCTGCGGTCGTCGGTTCGGGGGAAGGGGTCGGTGAAGAGGGCTAGAGCGAAGGGGGGCTCGTTCTCCCCCGTGTAGTTGTTCTGCTGCAGGCGCGCTCCCGTGACGTGCAGGGGCAGCCCGGCCACGTCCAGCCACACATCCAGGGGCCACTCCTGACCCAGCTGGGGGTCGTCGCCCAGGTCGAGGGTGACTCGGCTTCGAGGGGGACGTTGAAGGCGATGGAGTCTACGATCAGCGTCAGCCGGCTGGCCGCGGGCGACACCGGGCCGAAGGTAAGGGTGCACATCTCGCTGCCGGGTTGCGGCGTCGGTGTGGGAGCAGCGCCGAGCTCGATGACGTGGCTTTCGATGGCCACCGCCACCTGTCTCTCTGCCGCAAGGCTGGCGGCAGAGGGGCCGGCGCCCTCGTAGTAGACGTGGCCGAGGTCGTCCCGCAGGGTGGCAGTCCTCTCGTAGCCCAGGCGGGGGAAGCGCCACTCCGGGTCCGGCCAGCTCACCTGCAGGTTGAGGGCGGTGCTCTCGGGGCCCTGGGCCACCTCCAGCAGGCGCAGGGTGACACCGTGGTGGCTGTCGGTCGCGTCCTCAGGTGTGTACGGGGCAGTATAGCCGGCCCCCATCATCTCTCCGCTCGTGGGGTGCAGTCCCAGAGCCACCTTCCAGTTCTCGGGCGCCGTCCCGGGCAGCACGATGGGAAGGCGCTCCACCAGCAGGTCCACCCGGTACACGTCGGCCGGCAGGGGCGGGAAGTCCACGGTGGCCTCGCCCCGGCGGGCTCTCCACCCCGTGGGGGCCAAGGTGCTGCCGTCCGGCAGCCGGAGGAGAAAGCCGGGATCGCCGTCGGCCAGAGACTCGTCCGCCAGGGGAGGAAGCCCCTCAGCCCGGATACGGACGACGGTGCGGTTCGGCTGGGCTAGCACCTGTTCCACGGTGAGCGTGACGCCCTCGCGGGTAACGGACACGGGGGCCGGAAGGGCCCGGGTATCGGTCAGGTCCACGAAGCCGATGCCGAAGAAGTAGCCCGGCAGCCGGCCCAGTTCGGCCAGCACCTGGGCCGGCCCTCCCAGCGCCACCGCCAGGGCCAGCACGAGGGCGAGCGCCAGCGCCGCCGGAACCCAGGCGTGGCGCTCGAGGAAGGCTCCCAGACGGGCGCCAAGCCCCCTCAGCTGCCTTGGCGGCGATGGCGGCCTGACAGGCTCAGCCGCACCCTCCCCCTTAGTCAACAGCCGCTCCCTCAGGGCTCGCAGAAACTCGCGGTCCGGTTCGGCGGCAGCGAACAGCCGAGCCAGAGCCTCCTCGGTAGCCTGTATGCCCCTGTCGTTCATCTCACTTGGGACCATCGCTCAACTCCCAGGATCGGTGCAGCCGGCGCAGCAGCCGGTGAATAGCCATCTTGACAGCATCCTCACTGCGGCCCACCAGCCGGCCGATCTCGCCATAGGTCAGTCCGGCGGCGTAGCGCAGGCGCAGCAGCTCCTGCGCCTCCTCATCTAGCTCGCGCAGCAGGCCGGCCAGGCGTCGCAGGTCCTCCTCGTGCACCAGCGTCGCCAGAGGGTCGTCATCGCTGGGACACGTCAGGGCATCGCACAGGGGAGCGTGCTGCCGCCGACGGTGATGATCGGCGGCGCGCCGGCGGGCGATGCTGAATAGCCAGGGGGCGAACCGCCCCTGCTCCCGGTAGCCATCCAGCCCGGCCAGCGCCTCGGTGAAAACCTGGGCGGTGGCGTCCTCAGTCTCGTGCACGTCGCCGATGCGGCTGTAGAGGTAGCGGTAGACGCGGGCCACGTAACGATCGTACAGGTCGGCGAAGGCGGCCCGATCGCGCTGGGCTGCCTGTACCAGCCGTGCGTCCTCCGGCTCGGAGGTCGTGGCCCCTTGTTGGGCCAGTGAGAGACTCGGCATCGGTTCCCCTCTCGGCGCCGCGCCGCAGCTTGCAGGGCTTCTCTATGGGTTATATCGGGGCACAAGCGCCAAGGTAACGCCGTCCCCTCAAGTCTGTCGGCCAACAGGGCCGCGGGGCAACTCGGCCGCCGCAGCCGGCTGTGCCCGTGCTCCGCCCTCGCGCCCGTCGGAGCCTACCACCGGCCCTCGACCTCGTGTATAAGAAAGGAATCCAGGAGAGCACTGCCGACGCTGTAGCGCTCATCCGCATTGCTGATTGAGGAGTGGGAGCAGCAGATGGCGAAGGTGGAGTACCGGGAGTACCGACCGGAGGACGCCGAGAGCTTCCTGCGCCTGCACGACAGCGTCTTCCCCCGCATGTCGCCCGAGTACTGGGCGGACTGGTCCAGGGGCCAGGTGACCGCCGCCGTGGCCCTCAGGGATGGCGAGGTGGTGGGGGCAGTGCCCTTCCAGTTTCGCGATTTCCTCATCCGTCCGGGCGTATCGGTCCCAGTGGCGTGGGAGTACTCCGTCTGCACGCGCGAGGATGTGAGGGGCACGGGGGTGGGCTCCCGCCTGATGGAAGTGGCTGCTGAGTTCCTGCGAGGACGGTGCCTGGCCATGATGGTCTACCGAGAGGACGAACGCAGTCGGGCGTACCGCTTCTACCGACGGACGGGCCACGAGGACCTGGCGTACCTGACCTCGTGGGTGCGAGAGCCAGCGCCGGTGTGGCCTTCGGCAGGGGTGAGACGGGTCGCCTATGCCGAGTTCCTGGAGCAGCAGGAAAGGGCCGTAGACCTCTTCCGCAGCGCCTACGGCAACCAGGCGGGCTACCCGCCTCGCTTCTGCGGCTACTACGAGGTAGCGGTGCAGACGCCTCAATACGAGGAGGTGCCACTGGACCTGTCGGTGTTGCAGGTCCCGGCGGAGGGGAGCATGCGGGGCTATGCCATCGTAGGCGAGGAGAAGCTGGTGCCGGCGCTGCACCTGTTGGAGATAGCGACGGAGGGCAGCGACCTCAGTGTGGCCCTGCCGCTACTGGCGGCCTACGCCGACCTGGCCACCGAGCGAGGAGTGCCCGCGCACGCGCGCCTGGGGGGCGGTAGCCCGTACGCGCCCGTGCTTCAGGCGCTCGGCTTCCATCCCCGGGCGCGCTCACGAGGGGGCATGATGATCCTGGGGCGCGTGCTCGACCCGGAGGGCCTGGCGGAGGCGGCATGGCGACCCTCCGAAGCCACGCGAGGGCTGGAGGTCACGGTCTGGACCCCCGAGCGGGAGGTGATCCTCCATGGTGCATCGGGAGGGGAGGGCCGGCGCCTGATGCTGGAGATGAAGGAGTCGAGCCTGGCGCGGCTGCTGTTGGGCCGGCTGGACCTGACGGCGGCCCTGGAGATGGGCCTGGTGACGGCGCCCGGCGCGTGCGGAGCCGACCTAGCGGCGGTAGTGGATGCGCTGCCATGGGCGCGCTGGGCGTATCACCAGCTGGACTTTGTATAGGTATGGTCAGATATGACGTAGTGGCCTAGTTATATGCTATTTACTGTTTCCGTGGCCCAAACAGTGGGTTGGTGTTGACAGCCCGATTACGCACGAACTACAATGCTTTACCAGGATGCTCGCGAGGCCTTTCCGGGCCGATAGCTGCGGCTATCTTCGCCACTGCTTTCCCCAAGGAGGGAACGATGGAAAGTCGTAGGCTCGCGCGACGTACCGTCCTTAGCGCCATCGCCACTAGTTTCGCTGCTGCCGTGGGGGCGTCTGTTCTCGGAGCCTGTGGTGGGGCCACTCCGGCGCCGACTGTAGGGCCTGAGGGCGAGGCTACCGCAGCGGCGGCCCCATCTGGAGGTGAGAGAACTGAGGAGGCCTTCACCATTGAGGTTCTAGTGGATTTCTCGCCCGAGTATCTGGCATTCGTGGATGAGAACATCACGCCGCTCCTAAAGGAGATGTACCCGAACGCCACGGTGGAGAACCTGCCACTGGACTGGAACCGCCTCGAGGAGCAACTCCTCACCACCAAGGCGGGCGGCTCCATGCCGGACCTGTACAGGATGGGTGCCGCTTTCGTGCCCTTGGCCGCGCTGAACGGTCTCGCCATTGTCTTGGATGACCGGCTGGACGAATGGGGTGTCAGAGACGACTTCCTCAAAGCTTCACTGACCACTTGCCAGTGGGAGGGCAAGACCTGGGGTCTGCCACAGTTGACCAGCCCTCGGCACTACTGCTACCGAAAGGACCTTGCAGACGAGGCAGGTGTTACCATCGCGGATGACTGGGACTGGGACGCCTACCTGGAGGCCGCCATCGCTTGTACCGTGCACGATGGCACCAAGGTGGTCCGCATGGGATCTTCGTGCCACATGGATCGGCAGGAGTGGCTCGGTGTCCTCTACTCCGGCGGTGGTATGGTGGTGAAGGATGGCAAGGCCGGATTCAACAATGAGGCTGGCGTCTGGTCGCTTAGCTGGCTCAAGGAGCGCAACAACACTATCACGCCACAAGGCTACGCCCCACTGCCGGACTCGCCCATCCCCTATCTGGCTACAGGCCAGTGGGTGATTGCCTACGGACACCCGGGCAACCACGCGGTGAACGTCAGGCGGCACGCTCCCGACAAGCTACAGTTCGTCACGGTGCCGCAGCCGCCTATGAAGGCCCGTAGAGTTGCGAAGACCAACACCGATTGGATCGCCATCGGCGTTACCTCGAAGCATCCGGACGCAGCCTGGGAGTTGCTGAAGCTCCACATGAGCCCAGAAGCGCTGATCGCCTACAACCAGGATATTGGCTACCTGCCTCCGCGCCAGTCCGCCTTTGAGCAGGCCGAGTACCTGCAGGAGCCCCTTATGCAGAAGGTGATTAGCAACATGCGGAACTACGGCGAGCCCCAGCCCCTGTATCCGTCGTGGGCGAAGCTCAACCGGGTCCTGCAGCCTATGGTAGAGGCAGCTATCCTAGGCACCAAGACCATCGAACAGGCCCTGGCCGAGGCCGAGACGGAGACCAACACCATCATGGCGGAGTACCCCAACTGGCCTGACGTGTAAGGACGCTCGTAGTCGGCTTGGCGGGATTCTCTGAGTAGCGGCGCCTGCAGAAAGCCCAATCTGGCCTTCTGCAGGCCCATCCTGGGGAGTGTCTCCATGTGGACGAGGCTACCGTGAGCGCAACCGGTCGAAGTCTTGGAAGGCAAGCCGGCTTTTCCTCCCGCCTCGCCACTCCGCGACTCGCCCGGCAGTTCTGGGGCAACGTCATGGCTGCCCCGTGGATAGTCGGCTTCTTCACCCTCACCCTGGGCCCAATGCTGGCCTCGGTCTACTTCAGCCTGACGGACTACAGCGTGTTGCAGCCACCCCGCTTCGTGGGACTGGACAACTTCCGGGTGATGTTCTTCGAGGATCCCAGGTACTTCACCGTCCTGTATAACACCATGTACTACACCGTCCTGCATGTCCCGTTGTCTATGATCCTTGCTCTCACCGTTGCCATCTTGCTGAATCAGGGGCTGCCAGGGGAGAACGTCTTACGTACCATCTACTACATGCCCTCGGTGGTGTCAGGGGTGGCCGTGTCCATGCTCTGGCTCTGGCTGTTCGACCCCAACCTTGGGCTAGTGAACGTGGTGCTGGGCTGGGTCGGCATCCAAGGACCAGTCTGGCTAATGGATCCCAACTGGTCGAAGCCGGCACTGGTTCTCATGAGTATGTGGGGCATCGGTGGCCAGATGGTCATCTTCCTGGCGGGCCTGCAGGGGGTGCCACAGGAGATGTACGAGGCTGCCATGGTGGACGGGGCCAGTTGGTGGCACAAGATCCGCTTCGTGACCGTGCCGCTGATCACACCTACGATCTTCTTCAACCTCATCATGGGGGTCATAGGCTCATTCCAAGTCTTCACCTCGGCCTACGTCATGACCAACGGGGGCCCAGTCAACTCAACGCTGTTCTACGTCCTCTACCTGTACGAGAGTGCCTTCCGTTACTTCGAGATGGGGTACGCGTGCGCCCTGGCTTGGGTTCTCTTCTTCATCATCATGGCCTTTACCCTGGTGCAGTTCTACACGTCCGGGAAGTGGGTGTACTACGAGATGCCAGCCTCGCGAGCCAGGGCTGCCTAGTGTGGCGGTTTTGCAGTAGGCATAATGGACACAAACTGAGGACTGATGATAGCTGAGACGCTTGTGCAGCGGACGATGCGTCGCCGAAAGCGGGATCGAGTTGCCAGGGTCATGATCATCGCCCGGGTGGTGGTGTTGTACGCCCTGATGGCCATTTTCGCCCTGACTTTCCTGTTTCCCTTCATTTGGATGCTGTCCACTTCTCTCAAGGTACCGGAGCAAGTGTGGGCCATCCCGCCCGTGTGGATCCCGGACCCTCCCGTGCTACAGAACTACACCGACGCCATCAGGTCGGTTCCCACGATTCGGTACCTGCGCAACACGTTGATCATCACCCTGTTTCCCACCGCCGCCACCCTGCTAGCATCGTCTTGCGTGGCGTTTGCCTTCTCTAGGCTTGAGTGGCGGGGCCGCAACCTCTGGTTCTCTCTGCTGCTGTCCACCATGATGCTGCCCGGACAGGTGACGATGATACCCGTCTTTGTTGGCTTTCACCGTCTTGGGTGGGTGAATACCTTTCGCCCGTTGCTCGTCCCGTCGCTGTTCGGTAGCGCCTTTTACATCTTCCTCTTGCGTCAGTTCTTCCTCAGCATTCCCCGGGAGATGGATGAGGCGGCGACGATGGATGGCGCCATCCCGCCTGTCATCTGGTGGAAGATCACCTTACCCCTAGCCGGGCCGGCGCTGGCAGCAGTGGCGATCTTTTCCTTCATCGGCCACTGGAATGACTTCATGGGGCCACTCATTTACCTGCAGCGCTCGGTCATGTGGCCGCTGTCACTAGGGTTGCTCGGGTTCAGGCAGCAGTATCTGACTAAGTGGGAGCAGATCATGGCCTACTCGCTGATGGTCATGCTCCCCTGCCTGCTCGTGTTCTTCTTCTCCCAGCGCTACTTCATCCAGGGGATAACGCTGTCCGGGCTCAAGGGGTAACCGGGAGCGATGTTTGCCATGAGGCGGCGGGTCCCGTGCGTCTCTTGAGCCCCCGAGCTGCTACTCAGGAGGGCCACAGTGAGCCAAGCACTGCGAATCACGTCCCCCGTGCACGGGGACATACTGAACCGCCACGACGGTACCGCAACGCCCGAGGGACTCATGGCCACTGTCAGGGGCACTTGTGTTGCCGGGGCTGATGTCGTGGTTTCCGTTGAGGGTGCCTCTGCCGTGGGACGGTCACCAGAGCGCCGCTTCGAGGCTCACGCCACAACTCGAGGGGAGACCTTCGAGGCACGGGTGCTCCTGCAGGGCCATCACAACCGCATCAGCGCCAGGGCTGGGGGGCAGGAGGCCTCGGTTGAGGTTCTATGGGATCGGAATTCGTTCCCCCGTTTCCGCTTCTCAATCGATGACAACATCCTATTCCTCAAGGACCTGGCCCAGAGCAGCTACTCGTCGCTGTTCGACCACTGGTACCTCGCTTTCTGGAGGGGGCTGCACGAGCGGTATGGGGCCAAGATACACTTCAACATCTACTACCAGACCGACGAGAGCGTCTACGCTAACGGGTTCTTCCGGCTGACCGACATGCCGGAGCGCTTCAAGGAGGAGTGGCAGGCAAACAGCGACTGGATGCGGCTGACCTTCCACGCCTGGCAGAACAAGCCTGACCGCCCGTACCAGCATGCTACGTATGAGCAGATGGCTCATGACTACGACAAGATCACCGAGCAGATCGTGCGCTTCGCTGGACCGGAGTTACTGAGCACATTCACCACGGTGCACTGGTCCCAAGCACCTCGGGACGCCATCCGCGCCCTCAGGGATCGGGGAGTGGTGGGCCTGAAGGGCACCTTCGGAGGGCAGCGGAACTACCCGCGGACGACGCGCCTTTACCTCGACGAGGCCATGGGCGCCTACGTTGGCAGCCGGGACTATTGGTGGGACCCGGAGATGGACTTGATCATGGTCGCAGGCGACGCCGTGCTGAACAACTTCCCCCTAGATGCCATTGTGCCCAGACTGGAAGAGGTGTCTGCCAGTCCACACACCTCTGAGGTCATCGACTTAATGATCCACGAACAGTACTTTCGCCCGGAGTTGTCGATCTATCAACCCGATGCCCAGGAGAAGGTGGTTACAGCCGTGGCGTGGGTGGCCGAGCGGGGGTACAAGCCGGTGCACTATGACGAGGGTTTCCTCGGAGCGTAGCTGCTTGCCTGAGGAGAGCATGACCACCACCTTGCGTATCACGAATCCGGTACACGGAGACATCCTCAACAGGCACGACGGCACCGCCAGAGCCGAGGGCCTGGTCGTCGCCATCGAGGGGAGCTGCCCGGCTGAGGCGGGTGTCAGCGTGTCTGTGGAAGGCGCCCCCGGTGTCAACCAGCAGGCACGGAGCCGTGTCCAAGTCGATGCCACAGTCCGAGGCGACTGCTTCGAAGCCCAGGTGCCCCTACAGGACCGCCACAACCGCATCACCGCCAGAGGTGCCGGCCAGCAGGCGTCCATTGAGGTGCTTTGGGACAGGGACTCCTACCCGCGCTGTCGCTTCTCCATCGACGACAACATCTTGTTTCTCAAGGACCTGGCTCGAGGAGACTACACTTCTGTTTTCGACCACTGGTACCTGGCTTTCTGGAAGAGCCTTCACGAGCGGTATGGAGCGAAGTTCCACTTCAACATCTACTATCAGACCGACGCGAGTGTCTTTGGCGGACGCCCCTTCAGACTCCCAGAGATGCCGGACCGGTTCAGGGCAGAGTGGACGGCCAACGCCGACTGGCTACGGCTGACCTTCCATGCCTGGCAGAACAAGCCGGACCACCCCTATCAGAGTTCGACCTATGAGCAGATGACTCATGACTATGAGTGGGTCACACAGGAGATCGAGCGCTTTGCTGGGCCTGACCTCATCAGCAGCTTCACCACTGTGCACTGGGCCGATGCCAGCCGTGAATCCGTGCGTGCCTTGAGGGACAGGGGCGTCACAGGCCTCAAGGGCCGGTTCGCCCGCAACCGGGGCCGGGTGCCGGAGACCAGGTATTACCTTGACGAGGCTCTAGCTGACCACATAGGTGGACGCGACTACTGGTGGGACCCCTCCATCGACATGCGGTTCGTCGCCTGTGAGGCGGTGGTCAACAACCTGGCCGTGTCCGAAGTAGTGCCAAGACTGGAGCAGGTAAGTGCCAACCCTCACACTGGTGAGGTGATCGAGCTGACTATCCATGAGCAGTACTTCCGACCGGAGCTGAGCCTGTACCAGGCAGATGTGCAGCAGAAGGTCATCGCCGCCATCTCATGGCTGAGTGAGCACGGCTACGCTCCGGTGTTCTGGGACGAAGGCTTCCTTGGTGCCTGAAGGCGAAGCCGCGCCTGGCCACCATCTTTGGAGCACCGTACAATGACGAAGCCCAACGTTCTTCTGTTCCTCACCGACGGTCATCGGGCGGATGCTCTGGGCTGCTACGGGAATCCGGTCCTTCGTACGCCATACCTCGATGCGCTGGCTCGGGAGGGGGTGCGCTTCACCGGCAGCTTTAGCGCACACACTGTCTGCATGCCCTCACGAGCTTCCATCTTCACCGGGCGCTATCCGCACGTGCATGGAGTGTGGGCCAATGGCATCCCGCTCTCGCGAAGCGAGGTGACGTTGGCGCAGGTTCTAGCCGAGAACGGATACCGCACGGGCGCCTTTGGCAAGATCCACTTCGAGCCCCAACAGGCTGCCGACTATCCCCCAGCGTTGGACCGGGAGGAGAGCTACTATGGCTTCCAAGAGGTCCGGCTCAGTGAGAACAAGATGGGCCCCGACTACTTGGCCTTCGTAGATGAACACTACCCCGACCTAAGCGAGGCGGTCAGAAGCCGGCAACCTGTCCCCGAGGAGGCGCATCAGATCACGTGGATCACCGATCAGGCAATGGACTTCATAGGCCGAAACGCTGGCGGTACGCAGCCGTTCTTCTGCTTCTGCTCCTACCATGAGCTAATACCGCCGTCGCACTCGCCCGAGGAGTACACTGGGCGTTATCGTCCTGAGGACATGCCAGAGCCGAAGCGCAGAGAGGGGGAACTCGACGCCAAGCCGCCCTACCTCAAGGACTGCTACGAGGGGTCGCTGCGTATGCGCAATGAGGCGCATGCTATCTTGCCGTATCCGGACGATGAGACCCTTAGGCGCTACTTGGCCAGCTACTACGACATGGCCACGTTCCTGGATCACCAGTTCGGACGACTGGCTGCCAGCCTACAGGAGCATTCCCTCTGGGACGACACCATCGTGCTCTTCACCTCTGACCACGGGCTATGCCTGAACGATCACTGGCAGTGGCGCCACGGCCCCTTCCTCTATGATCAGGTGATGAACGTGCCCATGATATGGCGCGTGCCGGGAATGACACGTCCTGGCCAGGTGGACGACAGCCTAGTGGAGTCCGTGGACATCATGCCGACGATTCTCGATCTAGCCGGGGTAGAGGTGCCGGCAGGAGTGCAGGGGCGGTCCATCCGTCTTCTGCTGGCCCAGGAAACCGGTGCTCAGGGGAGGGACTCTGTACTCGGCCAAGACCGGGAGTCACCGGAACTGATGGCGCGTGGCGTCGACCCGACCGGCCACGAGGTCAAGGCGCTGCGCACGCGGGAATGGAAGCTGATCCACTACCCCGGACGCCCGTACGGTGAGCTCTACGACCTGATCAATGACCCCGATGAGTTCGAGAACCTCTGGGCCAAGCCGCGCTATGCTGGCAAGAGACAGGAAATGGAGCGACTGCTTCTTGAGCGTCTTTGTGCGGCGGAGGATCCTCTGCCGCAGAGGAGGCACATGTGGTAGCCTGGCCGCCCCAGGCGGCGAAGAAGCTCACTCCCGAGCCGAGCCGGACACGCACCAACGTCATCTTCATCCTCACCGACGACCAGGGCATCTGGGCTTCGGGCTGCTACGGCAACCCCGAGATTCGCACGCCCAACATCGACCGACTGGCTGCCACCGGAGTGCGCTTCTCCAACTTCTTCTGCACCTCGCCGGTGTGCTCCCCTAGCCGAGCCACGCTCATGACCGGGCGGGTGCCTTCCCGTCACGGCGTCCACGACTGGATCCGGGAGGGGAATGTGCCTCCCAATGCGGTGGAGTACCTCCAGGGCCAGACCACCTACACCGACGTCCTGGCCGCTCACGGCTACCACTGCGGCATCAGCGGCAAGTGGCACCTGGGTGCCAGCCAGCTGCAACAGCACCACTTCAGCCATTGGTACGTCCACCAGTCGGGGGGCGGCCCCTACCACAACGCCCCCATGGTTCGGGACGGCAAGCTGATCAACGAGCCAGGGTACGTCACCAACGCTATCACTGACGACGCCCTAGCCTTCCTGGAGGCGCGGGCGGGCGAGGAAGCTCCCTTCTACCTGAGCGTGCACTACACCGCTCCTCACAGCCCCTGGACGGGCCATCCTCAGGACATCGTAGACTCGTACGACGACTGTCCCTTCGAGAGCTGCCCCCAGGAGCCCCGCCACCCCTGGGCCATCTGGCTCACGGACCAGAACCTGGGCAACCGGGAGTCGCTCAAGGGCTACTTCGCCGCCGTCACCGCCATGGACGCCGACGTGGGCCGCATCCTGGACCGGGTGGAGGAACTCAGCCTGCGGGAGAACACCCTCATCATCTTCAACAGCGACAACGGGTTCAGCTGCGGACACCACGGCTTCTGGGGCAAGGGTAACGGCACCTTCCCCCTCAACATGTACGAGAACTCGGTCAAGGTGCCTCTCATCTTCTCCCAGCCCGGCCGGCTGCCCCAGGGTGCGGTGACGGAGGCCCTGACCAGCGGCTATGACTTCGCTCCCACCCTGCTGGACTACCTTGGCCTGCCGGGCATGGGCGACGAGCGATTGCCGGGAAGGAGCTTCGTGCCCGCGCTGATGGGGCAGGAGGACCCCGGGCACGATAGCGTGGTGGTCTTCTCCGAGTATGGCTCCACTCGCATGGTACGCACCCGGGAGTGGAAGTACGTTCACCGCTACCCCTACGGCCCTCACGAGCTCTACCGACTGGCCGACGACCCGGACGAGCGGGCCAACCTGGCCGAACGGGCCGAGCACGCCGGGACGGTGCGCGAGCTGCGGCAGCAGCTGAGCCAGTGGTTCCACCGGTACGTGGACCCCCGGCTGGACGGCAAGGCCCTGCCGGTGACGGGACAGGGGCAGTTGGGGTTGGTTGGTCCCGGCGAAGAGGAGAACGCCTTCGCCCAGGGCGATGGCTAGCAGGGCCCGCTTCCCGGGCTAGGAGACTGACCTCGCATAGCTCCACCTTGACGGGCTCACCTGCCGTCCACTAGCATGACATAAGTAGTACGCAGCGAACGACTTGCGAGGTGGTCATGGCGCGGCGCAGGCAGGGGCGACAGGACACGGGGGCGGTGCAGCTATCGCTGTTCGGCGACGAGCAGGCCATCCAGGCCGGCAGCCAGGTGCGACCTCCGGCCCCGCAGGCCAGTCTCCGCCGGGCCAACGCCTGGTTCGCCGGCCGCATGGCGTCGCTTGACTACAGCGCCAACACCGTGGAGAGCTACACCACTGCGGTAGAGCTGCTGGCTCGTTTCCTGGGAGATGACGTGAGCCTGCGCCAGATCCGGGCCTCTCACCTGCGGCGTTACCTACAGTGGCTGTCGGAGCGGGGGCGGGACACACCGGTCAAGACTCTCGCCCTGCGCGTGACGGGCATCCGCCGCTTCTTCGAGCTTCTCCAGGAGGAAGGCGTCCTCCCCGACAACCCGGCGGCCGACCTCTACGCCCCGGGAGGGGAAGTGCCCCTACCGGACGTGGTCACAGCCGAGGAGCAAGACCGCATGCGTCAGGTTGCCTGGGCCTCGCACGGGCGACCGGACCGACCTGATTCCCGCCCGCTCTTGCTGCTCATGCTCACCCTCGAGCTGGGCCTTCGCCGAGGGGAGCTAGAGGAGCTGTCCCGCGGCCAGGTGCTCACGGCGGAGCCGGTGGTGGCCATCCGCATCCACCATCGCGGTCGGCGCCACCGCTACAAGAACCGCACCCTGCCCGCTCCGGCCGGCTTCCGAGAGGTGTATCGGGCCTACCTGAGCCAGTACCCTTCGGGCGACGAGCGGGTATTCGCCGCTTCCACCCGTACTCTGCACCGGGTGCTGGAGCGGCTGGGCCGGGAGGCGCACACGGGAGTGCTGGTGACCCCGAACGTGATGCGCTGGAGCTGTGCCCTGCGCTGGTACTTCGAGCTACCTGCGGACGAGGTGCGCCAGCGGCTGGGCCTGAGCCCGGTGGGTTGGGAGGATGCCCTCCGCGTGCTAGAGGGGCTCGCCCGGCGCCTCGATGCTGGCTAGAGGCTCGGGCTGGACTTGGCGTCCGGCTCTAGCGGGGCTAACATGGCCGCAGCGAGCGGGGAGGGAGCGATGGCGGTCCCGATACAGCTTGATGTGGCAGCGAAGCGGGCGGCATTGGCAGCCCAGGCGAACGAGCTCACTGAGTACCACGTCTACACTCGCCTGGCGGATTCGACCCAAGACGAGGACAATGCGCGGGTGCTACGCGCTATTGGAGAGGATGAGCTGCGCCACTACCGCTTCTGGGCCCGGCTGACGGGCGAGGAGCCCAAGCCGGACCGGTGGCGCATTTGGTGGTACCTCTTCATCTCTCGCCTCTTCGGGCTCACTTTCGGCATGAGGCTGCTCGAGCGGGCCGAGGAGTACGCCCACGAAGTGGCCTACCGACGGCTTATAGGTGTCGTACCCGGGATCGAGGCGGTGGCCCAGGACGAGGAGAAGCATGAGCAGCAGCTGATCGAACTCATAGACGAGGAAAGGCTGCGCTACGTGGGTTCGGTGGTCCTGGGCCTGAACGACGCTCTGGTGGAGCTCACCGGGACGCTGGCCGGGCTCACCTTCGCCCTGCGAAACACCGACTTGATCGCCGTCTCGGGGCTAATCACCGGCATCGCCGCCTCCCTGTCCATGGCCGCGTCCGGATACCTGTCCGCTCGGGAGGAAGAGGGGGAGCAAGACCCGCTCAAGTCCTCGCTGTACACTGGTGCCGCGTACGTGCTGGCAGTGGCATTCCTGGTGTTGCCTTTCCTGCTCCTAGGTAACCCTTATGCTGCCCTGGCGTGGACCGGGATCAACGCGGTGGGCCTGATCGCTGTCTTCAACTACTATGTGTCGGTGGCCCGGGACATCTCCTTCAAGGATCGCTTCCTGGAGATGGCCGCTATCAGCCTGGGGGTGGCGGTGGTGAGCTTCGGGCTGGGATACCTCGTGCGCGTGTTCCTCGGGGTGGATGTATGACGATGGGGACCGGGGGCAAGCGCGGTGGTGTCGGATGTGTCAACCATGTCCTGGTACCGGGCACACGGTGGTTTGCCCTTGCATGGGATAGTCGGGACTGGTGGGCGAGGGGCGATGGTACGCCTGGCGCAGGCGGCTATGGCGGTGACTTCGGCAGGGAGAGGGCAGCATGATCCTAGACTTCCACATTCACGTGGGTGACTTTCGCCGGGCGGGGGACACGGAACGCATCCCCGTCACCTGGGACAACCTCATGGAGCGGCTGGACGATGAGGGCATAGACAAGGCGGTGCTCCTGCCCGTCTACCCCTCGCCCGAGAACTACATCGGGCCGGCCTTCCTCACCTCTGGCGGTCTGGACGTCCGCACTCAGGTCCTCGAGGCTGCCCGTTACCAAGACCGCATCATTCCCTTCGGCAACCTCGATCCCCGGTGGCTGGGTAACAGCCCCGAGGCGGACTTCGGTCCCCTGCTGGACTGGTTCCAGGAGCAAGGCTGTCGAGGGATCGGGGAGATCACGGCCAACGTGCCCATAGACGACCCCCGCACGGTGAACATGTTCCGCCAGGCTGGCGCCCGTGGCCTCCCGGTTCTGATCCACAACGTGGGTTACCTGCCCGGCACCTACGGCCTCCAGGACCACCCCGGGGCGCCAGGCCTGGCCAAGCTGCTGGAGGCGGCCCCTCAGACCAACGTCGTCGGCCATGGCCAAGGCTTCTGGGCCGAGATCGGGGCGGGGCTCACCATGCAGGAGAAGATGGGCTATCCCAAGGGAGCGATCGAGGAAGAGGGAGCCCTCCCTCGATTGCTGCGGCAGTACCCCAACCTGTACGGCGACATCTCGGCCGGCAGCGGTCACAACGCCATCACCCGCGATCCCGAGTACGGCGTGCGCTTCATCAACGAGTTCCAGGACCGGCTGGCGTTCGGCACCGATGTCTGCTTCGGTGGGCCTCAGGACCGCATGCCGCACCTGACGCGACCTCAGTGCTGCCAGCCACGCAGCCACTCAAGCCCTGCTCTTCGGGACCGCCCTGGGAGTGTGCCTGGGGCTGATTGGAATACTAGGTGCGACGCCGCTGGTGACGGTCCTGGGGGCAGGCGAGGACGTGCTACCTTCGGCGGTGCTGTACCTGCGTCTGACTTTTGCGGGGCTGCCCATCATCACGGTGGCGCTGGTCCTGAGTGCGGTGCTGCGGGGCGCGGGCAACGCCAGGGAGGCCCTGTGGCTAGCGATCATCGGGAATCTGGCTAACGTAGCCCTGCTGCCGCTCCTGGTGCAGGGCATGATCGGCCTGCCGCCGCTGGGAGTGGCCGGGGCGGCGCTCTCCACCGTCTTTGCGCAGGCGATCGCGGTGACTGCCGGCACGGGAATGCTGCTCAGCGGCCGAGCCCGGGTGGCGCTGCTGTGGCGCCGGGTAAGACCCGATTGGGCCGTCATCCGCACCATGGTGACCATCGGCATTCCCAGCGCGGTGCAGGCGGTGCTGCGCAGTTCCTCGCGAGTGGCCATGATCGCCATCGTGGCGCCTTTCGGCACTGCGGCGATCGCCGGATACGGGGTGGCCACTCGGCTCACGGTCATGCTGCTGACCCCTGGCTTCGGCATGGGCAATGCTGCCGGCACCCTGGTGGGCCAGAACCTGGGGGCCCAGAAGCCACAGCGGGCGGAGCGCAGCGCCTGGACCATCGCCTGGATCAACCTGGCCTTCATGCTGGTGGCGATGGCGCTCATGGCCCTGAAGGCACCCGAGGCGGTGCAGTGGTTCAACTGCACCGAGGATGTGGCCGGGGTGGCGGTGCGCGCCATCCGGGTGGTGGCGATCGCCTACGCCTTTGGCGCCGTGGGCGTGGTGATGGGGCGAGCGCTGGATGGTGCCGGGAACACGGTGCCGGCCATGATGGTGAACCTGACCACTCTGTGGGGGGTGCAGGTGCCGGTGGGGCTGGTCCTGTCGCGCTTCACTCCCCTCGCACTCGACGGGGTCTGGGTGGGCTGGGCCCTGGCAAGCGCGGCGAACGCGGTGGCCATGGCCTACTGGTTCCGCCGGGGAGGCTGGAAGCGCAAGAAGGTGTAGGGTAGTGGATAGTGATGCGTGACGAGCGACTCGTGACTGGCATCGGCCACGCTCTCTGCAGTCTCACGTTGGGCTTAGGAGCAGAGGAGCCCTCGGGTGGGCTCGTCACGACAGGGTCTGGTGGCCCGGTATCGGCCGGCGGGCCCGCGCGTGTGGCGGTGTCGGGCCATTCACTATCCTCTACTCACCATACCGCCCGCACAGGGCGTAGTAGCGCACGCGCAGAACGTCCTTGAAGTTGCGCCAGGAATCCCGCAGCGGGTTCACCTTGCTGCCGGGGCCGTAGTGCCACTCCACCGGCAAGTCCGCCACTCGGTAGCCCTTGAGATGCGCCAGGTAGAGGAGTTCCACATCGAAACCGGTCACTAGCGGTGCGTTGAGCACCGGCGCCGAGGGACCGTAGAGGTGAACGGAGCGGAATATGTCCTGGGCCGCCGCCCGGGTGAAGGCCTTGAACCCGCACTGGGTGTCGCGGTGCTGGCCCATGACCAGCGCTCGCACGACCAGGTTGAAGACCCGACCCATGAGGTGACGGGTCCAGGGCTCGTTGTAGCGCCGGGCACCGTAGCCCTCGCGGGAGCCGATGGCCACGTCGTAACCGCTCTCCAGGGCCGCCAAGAGCTTCTCTGCCTGGTGGATGGGGGTAGCTAGGTCCGCATCGGCGAAGAGGACGTAATCGCCCTCGGCCGCCAGCACTCCGGTACGAACGGCATAGGCCTTGCCCCGGTGGTCGTTGCGAATGAGGCGCAGCGACGGGGCGGAATGAGCCACCTCGCCGACCAGGGCGGCGGTGTCGTCGCGGCTGCCGTCGTCCACCACTATGACCTCGCTGGGGAACGGCTGCTGGCTCAGGTAGTCGAGGACCTGGCGCAGGTTGGCCTGGATGCAGGCCTGTTCGTTGTAGACGGGGATGACCACCGACAGGTGCGGCCCCGATCCGGTCTGTTGCTCTGCTGACATGCGGACTCCCCCCAGCGCTCAGGCAGAGTATACTTGGGCGGGAAGTACGGGCAAACGGCAGGGCGTAGGGGATCAGGGCTTTTCAACCCTCCTATGGTTGGGTGAGGAGGGCGAGGCTGGCTTCAGGGTGGAGACGCAGGTGACGGATGGCGTCGGGGACAAGGGGGAAGCCTAGGGAGCGCAGGAGGTTGAGGGCCAGGCTCCGTATAGCTGCCAGGGCCAGGCCGGTCACTCGGGCATGGTGGAGGTCCTCGCCTTGGGTCACGTCACGCACCCGATGCAGGGCATTCTCGATTTGCCAGTGGTCCCGCAGCAGCTTGGCGATGGTCTCGGGGTCGGCCTGCTGGGGGCTCAGGCTGGTGACCCAGGTGGTGGTCTCTACCTTCGTCTGCCCCGTGGCCATATCCACCCTGGTGCGCCTGATGAGACCTGCCTGCCTCAGCCCCCGCCAGTTCCACTCCCGCTCCAGGTAGGCCCCCAACTCCCCCGCCTCCACCACCCACAGCTCTCGACGCTCCAGCCGCCCCCGCTGCTTATCCCAGCGCAACACATCAGCCCTTCGCTCCTGGCCCAGGGGGGAAAACCTCGGGTCGGATGTAGTCATCCACCAGAGCCTTGAGCTCGGGGTGGTTGCCTTTGAGAGGGCCCAGATACTGCCCTCCCCCCTCCACTACCGCCTCCACTACCCCTCGCTGCATAAGCCCGGCATCCACCGTCACCACCTTGCCCTCCAGGTCCAGGCTCCTTAGCACCCCCAGGGCCGCCTGCAGTTCGTCCCCCTCCTTCACCCCCCGCTGGGCCACCACTACCCGCAGCTCCTGGGCCAGCGCCACCACCAGCGCCAGGGCCCGCTCCCGGCCCCGCCGGCTGCCCCGCAGGGTCTTGCCGTCCACGCTTATGTGCTCCGCTTCCCCATACTGCTTCTGGGCCCACTGCCCCAACACCCCCTCCAGAGCCCCCTCCTCCAAACCCCGCAGGGCATACCATACCGTCGAGTGGGCTGGAGGCCGCCGCCCACTGCGAAAACCCAAAGCCTGCCATATCTCCTGCCAGTGCCCCACCCCCCACAGTCGCATCCCCCGCAGCGACTGCTCTCCGTGCAACGCCCCCAGTATCAGCATCCCCACGATCGCCCCCAGAGGATA
>JABLXR010000018.1 GCA_013178015.1 Anaerolineae bacterium | reverse complement strand
TTGCCACTAGCATAACATAACTGGCCGCTCCTGTCAGAGCACTGAAAAGCCCTGCCCTCTCCGCGTACCCCCTTGCATTGCTGCCCAAGCCTGGTATAATTGAGCATACCCTATGGGGGTATAATTATGCTAGCAGTCTTGGCAGCGGCTGTCAATGTGCGGCCCGGCTGCAACCCTGGAGGAGCCTAGATGCCCATTTTCGAATACGAGTGCCGCCACTGCGGCCGGCACTTCGAGAAGTTCGTCCTGTCCGCTCGATCCGTGTCGGTAGCCTGCCCGGTGTGCGGCTCCGACAACGTGAGGAAGGTTCTGTCGGCCTTCGCCACCTCTGGCCGGGGGGCCACTGGCGGCGCCACCTCCTGCCTACCCAGCGGCTGAGCGCCACGCCGACGTTGAGAGCAGTTGGCTCTCAAGATCTCTGACAGGAGCCGACCCGAGCCGGGGCCGGCTCCTCCAGTCCCCACCCCGGCTTGACAGCCCTGCCTGCGATGGCTAGCCTCGGTCGCACCCTCGATCCCTGAGGCGGACACCCATGCCCCTTGACGTCACCGACGTGAAGACCCTCTTCGGCAGCTGGCCCAAGCTCCGCCTGGACGTCTCGCCGGATGCGCTCGTTGCCGACCTGCGCCGTCACGGCATCGCCCGTGCCCTGACCCTGTCCACCGCCGCCGCCCTCTACGACGAGCGCAGCGGCAACCAGGAGACCTTGCAGGAGTGCCGGAGCCGGCCGGAGTTGATCCCCGTCGCCACTCTTCACCCCTACAACTACCTGGCTTCCGAGGGGGCCATTCCCGCCCTTCGGGAGCAGGGTTTCCGCGTCTTCCGCTTCCTGAACCGGCTGGAAGGCTATAGCCTGGATCTCTACTGCGTGGCCGCCATGATGCGCGATCTGGCCCGAGCCGGGTTGCCCTGCATCGCCGACGCCGTGTCCCTGGACGACCCTCACCGGCTGGCCCGGCTCTCCCACGACACGGGCGCCACCATCATCTGCACTGGGTTGGGCTACACCTTCGAGGCCGAGGTGATCGCCCTGGCTCGGGACTACCCCCGCCTCTACTTCGACGCCGGCCGCCTCACCGGGCCCGATGGCATCGAGCTTTTCTGCCGCCACGTGGGCGCCCACCGACTGGTGTACGGCTCCGACTATCCCTTCGACGACGTCCTGCCCTCGCTGCTCCTGCTGCAGCAGGCCGAGATAGCCGAGTCCGATCGCCGCCGCATCGCCTGCGACAACGCTATGGAGCTGCTGGGCCTATGAGCCTGGAGATGGACAAGATAGACGTTCACGTTCATTGCGGCCCTTACAACGTGTCGCTCATCCGCAACACCACGTTCGAGGGCCTAACCGGCAACCTCATGCCCCGGGCAAACATCAAGATCGCCTGCATATCGCACACCGAGTCGGTGTTCCATGAGATGACGCGGGGCAACGCCAGGCTCTTCCGCGCCCTGGAGCACTACCCTCAGCTGCGGGGCTACATCTACGTAGACCCGCTTCGCCCCGAAGAATCCGTGCGCGAGATCGAGAGGTACGCCTCTCACCCTCAGGCAGTGGGGATCAAGAGTCGCTCCGACTACCATGGCGTCCCCTTCGACGGGCCCGAGTACCGCCGCATCCTGGAGGCGGCGGAGCGACACGGCCTGGCCATGCTCCATCATACCTTCAGCCCAGAGGTCGCTCGCCAGATGGCCTCCGTCATAGGCAGTGTAGACATGAACTTCATCATCGCGCATTCCGGCGGGGGCAGCTGGCGTACGGTGGTCCCCATGCTGGCCGAGTACCCCAATGCCTACATGGACTTGTGCTCCAGCATCATTGATCGGGGCAAGGCCCGGGCTATCGCCGGCATGGTAGGGGTAGACCGAATGGTCTTCGGGAGCGACATGAACCTCATCAGCCCCTTCTGGACCATCGGCATGTTCGAGGAGGGAGGTTTCACCGAGGAGGAGCTGCGCCGCATCTACTGGGACAACGCAAGGCAGGTTATAGGGGACAGGTTATAGGTTATAGGGCACAGAGGGTGGACACTGATAGCCGGTGGTCCCCAGGCCCTCTATGACCAGTCCCCTGCACCCTGTGATAGCCTGTGACCGATGCCCTATGCCCTATCCCCTATAACCTATAACCTATCCCCTTCAGTTCGGCCGCTGAGTCCACGTCCACGTACAGGGTAGCGTCTCGGTGACGGCGCAGGATGCTCGCCGGGCAATCGGTGCTGATGGGACCCTGCACGGTGCAGCGGACGGCAGCAGCCTTGGTGGATCCCGGCACCATACAGTGCACCGCCGCCGCAGCGACGATGGCCGGTATGGTCATGGTGATCGCCGTCTTGGGCACGTCGTCCAGGCTGGCGAAGCAGCCATCGTGTACCTGCTGCATGCGGCTGCGCTCGTCTAGCTGAACCAGCTTCACCTTCACCGGGTCGTCGAAGTCGGCGACGTGAGGGTCATTGAAGGCGATGTGGCCGTTCTCGCCGATGCCGATGCAGGCGATGTCGAGGGGGTACTCCTCTAAGAGCTCTGCATACCGCCGGCACTCCGCCTCCGGGTCGGGCGCATTGCCATTCATGAAGAAGATGGTGCCAGGCTGCACCTTGTCGAACAGGTGCCGACGCAGGAAGTTCCCGAAACCCTGTGGGGCATCACCTGGTAGGCCCACGTACTCGTCCAGGTGGAAAGCCACTACCTTGCCCCAGTCTATCCCCGGCTCCGCCGCCAGGCTGGCCAGGAACTCGTTTTGCGAGGGCGCCGAGGCGAATACCATCGTCACCTTTCCCTCCTCCGCAATACACTGGCGCATGCGCTCCGCCACATCGCCGGCGGCCGCCTCGCCCAGAGCCTCGCGGCTCGGGAAGATCTCAACCCTGAGAGCATCTGCCTTGATCGCCCTCTCCGTAGAGGGCTGCCGCACAACATGGTCCATCGAAACCTCCGTCACCTCCTTGTTCACTACGGGCCGTAGCCTATGCCGGAGCCGATCGGGAGTCAAGTTAACTTACGTAAGTATTGCCGTTCGGGCGCCCGCCTGCGCCGCTCCCGCACTCTCCTCATCGGCGGCGATCAGCCGTCCCATCAGAAGCCAGAACGCTGTTCCCACCTCCTACAGACGTGCCAGATGTGGACGGCGTCCCTCTCCGGTTCCAGAGTGCCCTGGCCCGAGAGGGTGCAGTAGCCCACCCAACCGGCGCTGGCTAGCCGGCTGACCCGGGAGTGCCCAAAGTGGGCACAAGTGCCACAGCAGCGCAGCGTCAGCCGCCGGCGCCGGGCCAGCTGGGCGGCGAAATCGGCCAACCGGTGGTCAGGCCAGGCCGTCAGCGCCCCCGGGTCGTCGAGCTCGTACTCGATCCGCTCCTGGCCCACCTCCAGGAACCAGCGGTCACCTTCGGCTACCATTCGGGCCGGCCCCACTTCGTCCTTGGGCAGCCCAGGCCCGCTCACCTGCACCTGGCGAGGCTTCTCATCCTGCCCTAGGTGCTCAGTGGCTTGCCGGAAGGCAGCTTCCAGCTCCAACGACCGGCGCCCTCGCTCGATGAAGTAGTACACCGCGGCGGCCACGGTTCCCAGGGCCGTGGCCAGCGCCGCCCAGCGGAGGACCCCCAGGCTAGTGGCGGCATAGGCGAACACCACCGCTACCGTGACGCCCAGCAACACCATGGCCACCTTGCGCCCCACGGCTTCCTTGCCGGCCGGGGCGGCTGCTCGAGCGGAAGGTCGCCCCGCCCCCCTGCGCTGGACACGAGTTCTACGGCTCAATGACCACCTTGACCACGTTGTCTCGCTTCTCCTCCAGCATCTTCATCGCCTCCGGGACCTGATCCAGCCCCACCTGATGGGTCATCATGGGGAGCACGTCAATCCGGCCGCTGGAGATCAGATCCAGCAGAGGGCCGTAGCCCTCGGGGAAGCCCTGAGAACCAAACATCTCCATCTGGCCAAACTTGAAAGTGATGATCCGGATGGTGGCCGCGTCCCGCGCAAAGGAGCCCACCACCACCAGTCGGCCCTCCTTGTCTCACGGCAAAACTCAGTGCTTCTTTCAGGCCAGCACACACTGCCGTGGTCGCTGGAGCAGCCACTGGCTGCCATCATCGGCCCTTACCTGCAGCGTAACTGCCCAGTTCCAGGGCAATATCGGGGAACTGGGCTAGGACTTGCCTGTCAACGGTCACCAGAGGCACGCCCAGATCCTGAGCCAAAGCCACAAACTCACAGTCATACGCAGAGCATGTACTCTGGGCCACCAGGTGCAGCACGTGTGACGACACGACCTCATACTCCCGACCTGACATCAGGTCCATAGCTTCATTCATGATCTGCCGCGCCGTCTCCAGAGTCAGGACCTTCCTGCGCAAGCAGATCGCCAGTACGTTGCGGAACTCGCTGCGCCAGAGCAGCGGCGCGGCCCATCGCTGATCCTTGAGAAAAGCTTGCTCTGCCTGCACCGACCGTTCGCTTGTGAGGTACAGATAACCAATGACGTTCGTGTCTACAACTATCATGGGCGGCCAGTCGCTTTCGCCTCCGCGAACTCATTATCGCTAATTGGGTGTCCGCTCGTCTCTTGGCGCAGCCTCCGCGCTCTGGCCAGGACCGCCTCAGTGTCCACCTGGCGGCTGCGAAGGGCGCGCTCAATACACACGATGACCTCGCTGTTGATGCTTCGGCGGTTGGCTTCGGCAGACTGCTTCAGACGCTCGTACAACTCGCCGGGTACGTTCTTCACCGTGATCGTGCGCACGTACAACTCCATTCCGATTCCAATCTGGAACCATTATCACAGGCAGCTGACGAACCGTCAAGGGTAAGAGGTAGGGCAACCGAAGAGTGTGTCCCCCTGTGTCGCTCCATCGCCGGCCCTCAGGCTCAGGGCTCAATGACCACCTTGACCACGTTGTCGCGCTTCTCCTCCAGCATCTTCATCGCTTCCGGGACCTGATCCAGCCCCACCTGGTGGGTCATCATGGGGAGCACGTCAATCCGGCCGCTGGAGATCAGATCCAGCAGAGGGCCATAGCCCTCGGGGAAGCCCTGAGAACCAAACATCTCCATCTGGCCAAACTTGAAAGTGATGATCCGGATGGTGGCCGCATCCCGCGCAAAGGAGCCCACCACCACCAGCCGGCCTTCCTTGCGCAGCATCTCGCAGGCCTGGGGCAGAGTCTCATCCTGGTCGCCGCCCACGCACTCGATCACTGTGTCTACACCCCTTCCCCCGGTCAGTTGGCGGGTGAAGCCCACGGCGTCCTGTTCGGTCACGTTGATGGTGTAGTCTGCCCCCAACCGTCTGGCCAGGGCCAGTCGGTAGTCCAGCTTATCTGTGGAGATGAGCGTAGCCCCGCTGAGCTTGGCCGCCATCATGGCCGAGAGGCCGATGGGGCCACACCCCTGCACCACGATAGTCTCCCCAGCCCGGGCTCTAGCTTTGGCAGTAGCGGCGTGATAGCCGATGCCGAACGGCTGCGCCAGCGCCCCCTGGGCCATGCTCAGGCTGTCGGGCAGAGGGGCGCTGTAGAAGTCGTCTCCCAGCAGAGCCACGTACTCGGCATAGGCACCGTTGGTGGCGAAGCCAGCCCCCTTGCGCTCAGGACACAGCCGGTGATCGCCCCGCACGCAGGCCTCGCACACGCCGCACACCCTGCCCCCGGTGTGGCAAATGCGGTCGCCCACCTTGTAGCGTCTCACCTTCGATCCCACCGCCGCCACCGTGCCAGCGAACTCGTGGCCCAGCACCACCGGGTACGTCTTCACGCTGGGGTGGATGCCCCAGTAGGCCTCGAGATCCGATCCGCACATGGCACAGGCCCCCACTTTGAGCAGGATCTCATGGGGAAGGATCTCCGGCACCGGTATCTGCTCCACCGTCAGGCGATGGGGCTCCTGCAGTACGACGGCCTTCATGGTCTTGGGGATGGCTTGCATCTGCTGCTCTCCGGGTGGGCCACAGGCTGAAGAGGCTTGCTTCCTCTCAGGCCCATTGTGGGCCGCTCCCATCCGGTTGGCAAGCCTCCACCACCGGAAGGCACCTACCCTGCGTGGCTCGGGTATAATGGGCCCATCCCTCCAGGAGTGCCGCCATGGGTGTGGATGCCGAGCGTTACGAGAGAACGCTGAGTGCCCTCCAGCGGACGGCCGGGCTGGCCCTGGTGCTGCTGTGGCTGGTGCTGGTCCGCCACAACACCGACTGGCTTCTCTTCGCTCTGTCGGTAGGGCTGACCTCCCTGCTTGGCGCCAGCCTGGCGCTCTCCTCCCGTCTGGCTCGTCTATCTGGCCTCCTGCTGCTCGCCGTCCCCACGGCAGCCGCCGTCTGGGGAGCTCTGGGCGGTCAGCCGTCCTGGTCCTTCCTCTTGGTCCTGCCCGTCGTTGCCGCCGGACTCCTCTACGGTCCCTGGGCTGCCCCGGCGTCCGCCATTGTGCTCCTGCCCCTCTTGCTGGCGGTCCCGCCTTTGGCACAGGCCGCCGTCCCCCTGGTGGTATGTCTGCTGGCTGTGGCGGGCGTCACCTACGCCGGCGTGGGGGAGTATGTCGGCTTGCTGCGGCTTCACTGGGAACGCAGCCGGTTGGCCCACGACCTAGTGGCGCAAGCGCGCGAACGGCAGGGAGAGCTCAACCAGGCGGTGAAGGCGCTGGACCTGGCTTACCGTCTCCTCGAGGAGAGCCACTACCAGACCGCCGTGGCCAGGCGAGAGGCAGAGGAGTGGCGCGACCTAAAGACCCGCTTCGCCACCAACCTCAGTCACGAGCTCCGCACACCCCTCAACGTTATCTTGGGGTTCGCCCAGCTCATCTACCGCAACCCTCAGCTCTACGGCTTCGATGGCTGGCCCGAAGCCCTCATGCGCGACCTGGTGCAGGTGCAGCGCAACGCTGCCTACCTCTCCGACTTGGTGAACGACATAGTGGACATGGCCCGCGTGGACGCCCTGGCCATGCCCATCCGGCGCGAGCAGGTGAACCCCGTCAGTCTCATCAGCGAGGTGCTCGATACCCTGTCCAGCGTGGCTCAGCAGAAAGGAATCCTCCTCAGGCAGGACCTGGCCCAGCCGCTGCCCGACCTGAATGTTGATCCGGTACGCGTTCGGCAGGTCCTCTTCAATCTGATCACCAACGCCATCCGGTTCACCGACGCCGGCTCTGTCACCGTGTCCGCGGTAGTCGAGGGCAACGAGGTAGTCATCTCTGTCGCCGACACCGGGCGGGGCATCGCGCCCGACCAGCTAGAAGGCATATTCGATGAGTTCCTGCAGGTCGGGCGCCCCAAGGAGGGTGAAGATCCCGGCAAGGGACTGGGTCTGGCCATCGCTAGGCGCTTCGTCCACCTGCACGGGGGCCGGATGTGGGTGCGCAGCGAGGAAGGCAAGGGTAGCACCTTCTACTTCGCCCTCCCCCTGATGGACAAGACCACCGCCCGCTCAGTCGTACGAAGCTCCGGCGCCCTCCCTCGCCCGTCCTCCCGTCCCCGAGTGCTAGTGGTGGACGATGACGGCGTGGCCGCCGCCTACTTGGAGCGTCAGTTGGGTGGCTATGAGTTCGTACGGGTAGACTCCTGCAACGAGGCCGCCCGGCAGGTCGTCGACGTACGACCCATCGCCGCCATCGTCAACGTGGCCCCTGACAGCATCGATCCGCTGCCCGCCGAAACGGCGCTTGCTGGGGTGCCGCTTATCCACTGCGTCCTTCCCAGCATCCGATGGCTATCGGGCCACGATCGTTTCGACGGCATGCTGGGAAAGCCCGTGTCTGCCGAGTCTCTGCTGGAGGTACTGGACCGCTTCCTGGAGCGAGACCGCCCGGCCTCGGTCTTGGTGGCCGACGACGACCGGAGCTTCGTACAGCTGGTCACCCGCACCCTGCAAGCGTCGGGCCGGCCGGGCATCGAGGTCGTACCGGCCTACAGCGGTGCCGACGCCCTCCGCCGGGCCCGCCGCCAGCGGCCCGACCTGGTGCTGATGGACCTGGTGATGCCCGAACTCAATGGCTTCGAGGCCTTGGAGCGCCTGCGCCAGGATGCCGACCTGCGGCACGTGCCGGTGGTGGCGGTGACCGCGGCCAGCCCAGGAGAGGACGACCTGGCCGCTCGGGGGACCACATTCTCCCTGCGCACCCGCCGGCCCAACGGCCAACGCCTAGTGCTGCAACTCATCGCCGGGGTGCTGGAGAATGCCCGCGGCGAGCTCCCGTCAGACACCGATGCAGTGCTGCAACGAAGTCTCCCTGAGATACCGGCTTCTTGAGACACACGGTGGCGCCAAGGACCGCGCTCAGCTCGCGGTCCTCCACCACCGAGCACAGCAGCACCGGTACCTCCCGCGTCTCCGGCCTCTGGCGCAGGGCCTGGAGCACCGACCATCCGTCCGCCCGTGGCATCATTATGTCCAGCACCACCACGTGGGGGCGGTCCCGCCGCACTACCTCAAAGGCCAGCCGAGGGTCAGCCAGATGCCGCACCTGCCACGAGCTACCACTCAAGTAGCGGCGGTACAGCTCCACTGCGCCCGGGTTGTCCTCGATCACCAGCAGGGTCAGTGGCTCCCGCCGGCGTAGCCGCACCGCGATCTCTCCCGCCGCGGTGCCTCCATCCGCCTGCACCCGAGGGCTGAACTGCACTGCGATGCCCTGGTGGGCGGCGATCCGCTGCGCTTCGGCGATCCCGGCCGCCTGCTCCTCGCCCCCGGGCGAGAAGCGGATCTTGACCACGGCGGCCGAGCCCACGTCGCCCGTAGCCAGCCCCACGTCTACCGCGCTGGAGGACTGCACCGCCAGGCTGAGAAGCTGGACCAGCAACTGCTTGAGCAGAGCCCGGTCCGCCACCACCACTTCCCCCGCGGCGCCGGTGTACCTGAGCCCCGTTCCCCGCCGCCGGGCCAGGGCGTCCACCATCTCCACCGCCTCCTGAAGCACGTCTCCCAGGCCCACCTCCATGGGTTGGGCCGCCAGAGTGGCGAGCTCTCCCGAGAGGGTGTCCGCTTCAGGCGCCGGTTCATCCAGGGGCTCCCCCGCCGCGGCCCAGGTGGTCAACACCTCCGCCAGCCTCTCCTCCGCCTGGCTCAGGTCTCGGAACACCTGCCGCCGTCCCACCGAGAGCTCCTGCATCATGTCCGCGATGCTCATGCGCTCCACGTAGCGCAGGGTCAGAACGTCGCACGCTCGCCCCTCGCGCGAGCCGAAGGGAGCGGCCCGCACGGGGCGCAATGTCTCCACCGCCTCCAGCAGCACCGCCCGCAAGCGCAGGGCCCGGTCGTTGAGGTTCTCCAGTTCGGCGATGTCGGGAAAGAGCTCCACCAGAGCGCATTTCGCCAGCCTGGGGTTGTCGTAGAGGAGGTCCAGCGCCTCTCGGACTTCCTCCCGCCCTATGACCGGCCCTTGCGCCATGGCTGGCCCCTCCCTCCGTCGCTCCGGGTTCCCGCGAAGGTATGATATGTCACCCCCGAGTCACTCACAAGGCACTCCAGTCCGCCCCCCATGGCCAGCTCAACCGGCTATAATGGTGCTAGCCACGCATGTGTCACTACCCGATCGCCGGCAGGAGGTGCGATGCCTCGCGACTCGATGACTCCGCGGGAACGCTGGCTGGCTGTACTCACCCGCCAGAAGCCAGACCGCATCCCGCTGGATTACCGCGCCACCTCCGAGTTCACCCACTCCCTGCTGGCGTACCTGGGCTGTGAGCTGGAGGAGATGTACCGCCGGCTGCACATAGACAAGATGGTGGGCGCCGGGCCCCGCTACGTCGGCCCGCCCATCCCGCCCGACGGCGACGTATTCGGCTGCCGCTACACCGACGTGGACTATGGCACCGGCAAGTACCGGGAGTGCACCTACGGCCCCTTGGCCCAGTACCGGACTCTGGCGGAGATAGAGGCCAACTACACCTGGCCCGACCCCGACTGGTGGGACTACTCCGAGGTGGCGAAGCAGATCGAGGGGCTGGAAGACCAGCCCATCTCCGGTGGCGGCTCCGAGCCCTTCCTTACCTATTGCCACCTGCGCGGCCAGCAGCAGGCCTACGTGGACCTGATAGAGAGCCCGGACATAGTGCACTACTGCCTGGGCAAGCTCTACGACCTCTGCTACATCAACACCCAGCGCATCTACGAGCAGATCCCGGGTAGGGTGCTCATCACCACCGTGGCCGAGGACATGGGCACCCAGGAGAGCCTGCTCTTCTCCCCGGCTCAGATACGGGAGTTCTTCTTCCCCCACATGAGGCGCATGATGGACCTGGCGCACGAAGCGGGCGCATACGTGATGACCCACAGCGACGGCGCCGTCCGTGCCATCATCCCCGAGCTTATCGAACTGGGCATGGATGTCCTCGATCCGGTGCAATGGCGTTGCCAGGGCATGGAGCGGGAGGGACTGAAGCGCGATTTCGGCGATCGGATCGCCTTCCACGGAGCCATGGACAACCAGTACACCCTCGCCTTCGGCAGCGAGGAGGAAGTACGACAGGAAGTGCGGGACAACATCCGCATCCTAGGGGAAGGAGGTGGATTCATCCTGGGTCCCTGCCACAACATCCAGCCCATTACCCCGCCGGAGCGGATCGTAGCCATGTACGAGGAGGCCTATGCCGCCGGCAGGTTCTAGCCCGCCGGACTTCGGCTCTATCGCCATGCGCCGCGGGAGCGGCGGGCAGCCACTCCCACAGGCGCGCCTGCAGCGGACTGCTCTTCAGTCAGAGAGAGGGAGGAAAGCGATGGGTGCTTCAGTGAGTCGTCGCACGTTTCTGAGAGGCGCCGGCGCCGTGGCTCTGGGAGGGCTGGGCGCGGGCGCACTGGCAGCCTGTGGCGCTACCCCTGCCCCGGCAGGACCGGCGGCCCAGCCAACTACCGTAAGTGAGGGGGAGGCCGCGCCGCCTTCGGCCGGCCTGGCACCGGCCGAGCTGGCGGTGTGGGTCTGGTGGCCGGATCCGATCGAGTCGCTCAACCAGATGGCCGCCAGTTTCAGCGAGGCCAACCCTGGCATCAAGGTGGTCAACGAGGCTCCTGCCGACTACTGGACCAAGCTGCAGACCGCACTGGCGGGTGGTGCCGGTCCGGATATGTACTTCATGAACAACGTGAACTACTGGTCGTGGGCCAGCAAGGGGATTCTGGTGGATCTGGACCCGATGGTCGCGGCCGACCCCGAAATGCAGGACAATCTGGCCAACTCCTGGCAGGCCGCCATTGATTTCTACAAGTTTGAGGGCAAGAACTACGGTCTGCCCTACATGTATACCACCGTCGTCCTCTACTACAACGAGGACTACATCAAGGAGCAGGGCCTCACTCCCATCGCGGAAATCGAAGACGACTTCGACTGGAACCAATGGCGCGAGTACGCCAACGCCCTCACCCAGCGTGACGGCGACACCGTGACCATGTGGGGCGGCCAGAGCACTGAAGGGATCGAGACCGGTTGGCTCAACTTCGTGCGTGGCAACGGAGGCGATTTCCTCAACTCCGACTCCACCAAGTGCATCATTGACGAGCCGGCATCGGTCGAGGCGTGGCAGTTCCTCACCGACATGCGCCTGGTGGACAAGGTCTCGCCTAGTCCTGAGGCCCTACAGGCCGAAGGCACCCGCTCCATGTTCATGACCGGCAAACTGGCCACACTGCCAGGTGGAAGCTGGGTGATGAAGACCCTTAACGAGCAACTCACCGACTTCACCTATAACATCGCCATTCTCCCCAAGTCGCCCACGACGGGCGGGAATGGTGGCACAACCAACGTGGTCGGCTTGGTCATCAACAAGGACAGCAAGGCCAGAGAGCAGACCTGGGCCTTGATGACCCACTATCTGACCAAGGAATCGCAAGACATCTTGGCCAAAGCCAACGTGCTCGCCCCCATTCGCAATGACTCTGCCGAGCTGTACTACGATCCCGCGCTCGGCCCGTCGAACCGGCAGGCGGCCTTCAAGGTGCAGCAGTGGACCACCCCGCTGCCCACCCACAAGACGGTCACTTGGGGCGAGATGATGAAGCCCACAGGCGAGTGGCAGACGGAGATCTTTGAGGGACGTGTGGGCGTAGAGGAGGGCCTAACGTCCATGGCGGCCGCGGTCAACGAACTGTTCAGCTAGCGCCCCTGTCCCGCTGAGGGATATCTGGGGCTCCGGTCCCCGAGGACGGCACGGGGACCGGAGCCTCTAGATGCGCCATGGAGCCCGGAGTGCACTAGACCTGGGGGAGAGATATGAGCCAAGCGGTTGCCGCCGGTAGGGTAGGGGCTGCCCGCGGGCTACTGAGCGCCCGCGCCAAGGAGAACTTGACCGGCTGGCTGTGGGCCGCGCCTTGGGTGTTGGGATTCCTCATCTTCACCCTGGGCCCGATGCTGGCGTCGGTGTACTTCAGCTTCACCGACTTTCCCGTGATCAGTCCACCGAAGTGGGTCGGGCTGGAGAACTACCGCACCATGATCAGCGGCGACAAGTCCATCTTCCAGGCCCTCAAGGTCACCACGATCTATGCCGTCGTAGCCATACCGCTCAACCTTACTTTGGGATTCTTCCTAGCCATCCTGCTCAACCAGCCCATCAAGGGCGTGGCAGTCTGGCGCACCGTCTACTACCTGCCCGCCGTGGTCTCGGGCGTGGCGGTGGCCCTGCTCTGGCAGTGGATCTTCAACACCGACTTCGGGCTGGCTAACTGGCTTCTATCACTTGTGGGCGTCAAAGGACCGCGCTGGCTGCTCGACCCGGGCTGGGCTCTGCCGGCCCTTATCATCATGAGCATGTGGGGGGTAGGCGGCGGGATGATCATCAACCTGGCCGGGCTGCAGAGCGTGCCCACCCACCTCTACGAAGCGGCAGAGATAGACGGCGCAGGCGCCTGGCGCCGGTTCTGGACGGTCACGGTACCTATGGTCTCGCCGGTGATCTTCTTCAACCTGGTGATGGGCATCATCGGCGCCCTGCAGACTTTCACCCAGGCTTTCATCATGACGGGCGGCGGCCCGCGCGAGGCGACCTACTTCTACATGCTGCACCTCTATAACAACGCCTTCCAGTGGTTGAAGATGGGATATGCCGCCGCGTTGGCCTGGGTGCTGTTCTTCTACATCCTCTTCCTCACCCTCCTAGTCATCCGGTCATCCTCCGCCTGGGTGTACTATGAGGGTGAGTTACGCCGCGGCTAGGCAGGGGGCGACGGCTGATGACCGCTTCGGTGTTCGCGAGCAAGAGACTGCGCACAAGCATCTCCCGTGCAGTCACCTATGCCCTGCTCCTGATCGGAGCCTGCTTTCTCATGATCCCCTTCGTGTGGATGGTTTCTACATCGCTGAAGGAGCCCGGCGATGTGCTCAAGTTCCCGCCAGAGTGGATCCCCGATCCGTTCGTTTGGCGCAACTACTACGACGCCGTCACCCTGCCCTATGCGCCTTTTGGCACCTTCTTCAAGAACACCGTCATCATAACTTTCGTGTCCATGTTCGGGCAGTTGCTGTCCGCCAGCATGGTGGCCTACAGCTTCGCCCGCCTGCGCTGGTGGGGCCGAGACGTCCTTTTCATAGTGGTGCTGGCCACCATGATGCTTCCCAGCCAGGTTACGCTTATACCGGTATTCATCCTGTTCAAGCAGCTGGGCTGGGTGGACACCCTGTTACCGCTGACCGTCCCGGCTTTCTTCGGCGGTGGTGCCTTCACCGTCTTCCTCTTCCGCCAGTTCATGATGACCATCCCCCTGGAAATGGACGACGCCGCCAAGATAGATGGCTGTAGCACCGCCGGCATCTACAGCCGCATCATCATTCCCATGTCCCGCCCCGTCCTTATCACCGCCGGCATCTTCTCCTTCCTGGGCCACTGGAATGACTTCATGGGCCCCCTGATCTACCTCAACAGCACCCACAACTACACCCTCAGCCTGGGCCTGCGCATCATCCAGGGCTACGGCGGCTACGGGGTGCAGCGCTGGCACCTGCTCATGGCAGCCTCGCTCATCGTGATGATGCCCGTGCTGGCCCTCTTCTTCATGGCCCAGCGCTACTTCATCCAGGGCGTGGTGGTGAGCGGGGTGAAGGGGTAGAGAGCGACACCCGCTTGCTGTTCGGCGGTGTGGCCACCGAACCGGAGAGGTCCGTCACGTACGGGTTCGCGGAGGGCTTGCTCTGGCCGCACTGCTCCATGTCCGGAGCCCAGACCGCCGGTGAACTTGAGGACCTGTAGCTTTGGCATCGGGGGCGCCTGACCGTCCCTCAGGCACCCTGCATCTGTGCTCTCAACTGCTCGTCTGATTTCAGCCCAAGAGCTGACTCGCGGCCCATCTTCGGGCGCATGGACCGCTTCTCGCGCTTCGTGTATGCTGACTGCGGAGACACCACTCCCCGCGAGGGCATAGATGGCACCCAAAGCGAAGCCACCACGGTCCCTTCCCATCATGGCCGACACCTGGTACTCGGTCATACGCCCAGTGAACACCTGGGTAGCTGTCGAGGAAGGCGGCGACGAGCTCTTCCGCCCCTTCGTGCTCCTCACGGTCCAGCTTGGCTTTGGTCTCATCATCGCCACTCAGATTCTGACGGCTGCGCCGTCGCCGGAGGAGCTGCAGCAGATGCTGTTCGGCGCTATGCGCCGCCCGCTGCCAGTGCCCGGCCTCCAGCCTCACCGTCCCGGTGTGGTTGCCTTCGAAGAGGAAGCCTTGGCTCAGGCCATGGCCCCTCTGCTGGCACCTGCCGGGGTGAAGGCACGCTACCTGGCCCTGCCCCCAGAGGCAGAAGAAGCCCTGGAAGAGCTGCAGAGCGTGCTTACAGCCACCTCCGAGCCCGAGCTGCGCGGCCTACTCGACAAGGGCGACATCACACCGGAGCAGGCGGCCGGGTTCTTCCGCGCCGCGGCTGCCTTCTACCGGGCCCAGCCCTGGGTCCGACTCGGCAACGAGGACGTGCTCAGCGTCCAGGTACTTCCGGGCAGGAAGCAATGGCTCGTCATCGTGATGGGCCAGGCCGGCCAGGAGTATGGCCTCTCCCTCTTTCGCGACCATGAGGAGCTCGAGCGCTTCCTCCGCGCGCCCATGAGCGCCCCCTCATCGGGGGGTCGGCACGTCCTGTTTTTCAATGAGCCGCCCTACGTCTCCTTCAGCGATCTTGACGCTGTCGATCGCTACGGCTGGGAACTGCCCGAGCCAGGCCTCTACCCTACACCTATGGTCTTCCGGCGGCGTTCGGTCGCCCGTCCTGATGCGGCCATGCTGCGCTGGTACGAGGCGGCGCTGCTCGCCATTCCCGCCTTCGTCGCGGAGTATCTTGCGACCGGCGCTCCCGCCGAGCTGGGCCCCTCGGTGGCCGAGATCGCCGTACCCACGAGTGCTGGGGACGTCACTGTCCGCCTCTCCTACCCCGCTGCCGACTTCAGTCAGATTCGGCGCCCGCTCCGATCGGACCCGGACGAACAGGAGGGTACCGGAGCCTTGGCCTTCGACCGTCGCGCTATCGAGGGACATCTCGCCCAGGCAGTGGCCGATCTGGGAGCGGGAAGCTTGATCGGTGAGGCCGTGGCGAAGGCACAGGAACTGATCTACCGGGCCTGGGAGGAGCAAGACCCGGAGCGTAGGGTCGCCCTGGCACGCCAGGCCCTGGAACTCTCGCCCGACTGCGCCGACGCCTATGTCATCCTAGCCGAGAACACAGCCGAAACCGCCGACGAGGCGATGGCCATGTACGAGGCGGGAGTAGCAGCCGGCCGGCGCGCTCTCGGCGAGGCCTTCTTCCGCGATCCCGAGAACTTGGGCCACTTCTGGGGAATCCTCGAGACACGGCCGTTCATGCGGGCCCTGGCCGGTCTGGCCGGCGTGCAGGAGTATCTTGGCCGCAGCGATGAGGCGATCGCCAACTACCGCGAGCTG
Organism: Anaerolineae bacterium; assembly: GCA_013178015.1. NCBI lineage: Bacteria > Bacillati > Chloroflexota > Anaerolineae > Anaerolineae bacterium. The sequence continues at coordinate 104,033 of JABLXR010000018.1, read as the reverse complement.
CTTCGCCTGAACCCAGGCGACAATCAGGGCATCCGGTATCTGCTGCTGCCCTTGCTCCTCAACCTGGGCCGGGACGACGAAGCCCAGGCCCTCCTGAACCAGTACACGGACGACTGGAGTGCCGAGTGGAGCTATGGCGCTGCCTTGCTTGCCTTCCGCCGTGGCCCCAGCCCGAAGGCTGACAGGCTGCTTAGGGCGGCGCTGCGGATGAACCCGCATGTCCCCGCGTATCTTACGGGCAGGAAACGGATCCCCCCGCACTTGCCGGCCGGGTACACCCCAGGGGAGGAGAGTGAGGCCGTGCTCTACGCGGCGGATAGCCTCAACCTCTGGCGGAAAACGCCTGGTGCTGTGGAGTGGCTGCGAGCACGCACTGGCGGCAAGCGGCCGCCTGCCGGTCGCTCCTAGCCAAGCTGGCTTGCCATCTGCGGCCGTGCGTTCAGCGTGGCCACCGGCCCGCTGGCCTGGCACTCGGCCGGGCCTCCAACCAAGCGCTTTCACCGAGGGCATCGCCTCCAGGGGCCTGAAGCGGCAGACGGTCCGTCCGGCGAGCAAGAGAGACGCGGCCAGGCTTCCGTGTCGGCCCTTGCCAGCGGGTGGCGGTTGTCATACTCTGGTGTAAACCTCTAGAGGCTGGCATCAAATGGGCGCAGGCGATTCGGTGGCGTACCGTGAAGCGTTGAGACAGGCGCGTCTGCTTCAGCCTGACGAGCGGCTCCGGCTGATCGAAGAGCTGGCAGCCCTGGCCCGCCGGGACGTCCACGCTGACAGACGGCGCAGTGTTCTGGAGCTGGAAGGGCTCGGCCAGCAAGTATGGGCCAGGGTGGTCGCACAGGATTACGTCGACAAGGAGCGCGATTCGTGGACTGGCTAGAGCCATTGCGGGGCGACGTGGTCGGGCTCGATACCTCTGTGTTCATCTACTTCATACAGAGACACCCCGACTACATGGGTGTGGTGCGCCCCTTCTTTGCCGCTCTCGACCGCCACGAGCTCGATGCCGTCACCTCAGTCGTGAGCTTGATCGAGGTGCTGGTTCAGCCGCTGCGCCACGGGGACCAGCGCCTCGCGAGCGAGTACCGCGACATCCTTCTCCACGCCGACGGCCTCACCACCCTACCGGTGACAAGCTCCACGGCGGAGATGGCTGCTCGCTTGCGCGCCGAATGGGGCATAAGGACGCCAGATGCCATTCAGATGGCAACAGCGCTCCAGGGCGGAGCGACTCACTTCCTCACCAACGATCATAGGCTGCCAAGGACCACCGGGCTGTCGCTACTGATACTGGACGAGCTAAGACCGGTGCAGTAGGAGGCGCCACGCAGAGTCCCAGATGTCGGCGCGACGGACCGTCCCACGCAATGCCCCGTCCGGCCCGGAGCACCCGCTTACGGCGCCTGTCACTGCGCAATAGGCGCCGCCGCGCGCCCCAACTACGCCCCCTGGTACCCTGATCCGCCCCCCGCCGTCCCGCGCTCCTTGGCGATGCGCTCCTGGTAGCCGCTCGCCCGGTACGCCGCCAGCGGATCGGGTTCCAGCCCCATTTCCACCCTCACCTGTGCCAGAAGTGGGCGTACGTCCGTGTCATAGGCCGCCCGCAGCGTCTCCTCCGCGGCCACGATGTTGCCCGCCTGCTGGTGCTCCGCCAGCGCTTCCCTATCCACCAGCAGCGCCTTGGCGTAGGCCTCCTGGATCTGCACCACCGACTGGATCATGGCCTCGATCTTGGGCTTGACGTTGTGGGACTGGTCGATCATGTAGGCCACATCCATGTCCACGGCAGGATCGCGCTCGGCGTCGACCAGCTCGCTGTAGATGAGGAACAGCTCGTAGGGATTGATGGACCCGGTGGTGAGGTCATCGTCGCCGTACTTGCGGGCATTGAAGTGGAACCCTCCCAGTTTGCCCTCGTCCAGAAGGAAGGCCACGATCTGCTCTACGTTGGTGCCCAGCGGGTGGTGCCCCAGGTCCACCAGCACCTGGGCTCGCTGGCCCAACCTGAGCGAGAGCGCGTAGGCGGTGCCCCAGTCGGGGATGTCGGTGAGGTAGAAGGCAGGCTCGTAGAACTTGTACTCGATCAGCAGCCGCTGCCGGGCGGGCAGGCTCTGATAGATCTCCACCAGAGACGCTTCCAGCCGCCTCTTCCGCCCCCGGATGCTGTCCTGGCCCGGGTAGTTGGTGCCGTCCGCCAACCACAAGCTTATGATGCCGGACTCGACCTCTTGCGCGATCCGCGTGCACTCGAGCACGTGCTCGACTGCCTTCTGGCGCACGGCTTCGTCCGGGTGGGCTAGGCTGCCCAGCTTGTACTCGTCCTCCTGGAAGAGGTTGGGATTGATGGCGCCCAGCCTCATCCCCAGGTTCTCGGCGTAGCTTTTCAGCTCTCCGAAGTCGTCCACCATATCCCAGGGGATGTGCAAGGCCACCGTAGGGCAAACGCCGGTGAATCGGTGCACCTGAGCTGCGTCGGCGACTTTCTCGAAGGGCGTCCGCGCCGCCCCGGCCTGGGCGAACACCTTGAAGCGGGTGCCCGAGTCCCCGTAGCCCCAGGAGGGCGTCTCGATCCGTTGGGCCTTGAGCGCAGCCTTGACGGACTCGACGTCCACCCCCTGCGTCACCAGTTGCTCAGCCAGTACCTCGTATGCCTTCTGCCAATGGTGCATCGGAGCCTCCATCCGCGCCCGCCGCGTCGCCCCAGGGTCTCGCCCCTCGCGATGCCAGCGGCTATGGTCTCATTCGTCATCGTGCTGCATTGTAGCAGAGGCCGGAGGGTGACTCCTAACGACCCCAAGCACCGCTTCACCATACTGCGCCAGCTTGCCCTTTCCTATTCCCTTGATGGCGCCCAGCTCCTCCAGCGACGAAGGCCGGCGCGCCGCGATCTCGCGCAGTACGCTCAGGTGCAAGATGAAGTACGACGGCACACCGGCGGCCCGCGCCTCCTCCAGTCTCCAGGCCCGCAGCGCTCCGAGCAGTCCCTCGTCCACGAGCGGCCGCTGGTCCCCCTCAGGTGTGGCTCTGCCCGGGCTCAGAGGCGGCGCCGGTGCGGGCTCGACCAGCCTCTCCAGCATCTCCAGGTCACGCGTAGCCTCGCTGCCGGCCCTGGTCAGGTCGAGCACCTCACCGCCATGCGCCAACTGGCGCCGTGCCAGGAACCCCTCCGCCTCCAGGCGCACCAGCATGCCTTCGATCGCACTCCGCGACCGGAACGCCAGGGCCCCGAAGCCCGGCTGCTCGCGTCCGCGCTCCGGCGCCTTGGGATCTCCCCTCAGGATGCGAATGAGGCTGCCCCGCCCCCAGCTCCACGGCCCTCCGGCGACGCACTCCAGCACCGTCCGCAACTGCTCTGCCTCTCCGGGAAGGCCGGCAGCCGGTGTGGAGGCGCCGAGGCAATTGTCACACGCCTGGCATCGCTTGACCGTCCTTCCGCCCAGGTATTGGGCCACGTAGCCGTGCCGGCAGCGTCTTGTCTCGGCATAGGCGGCGATGTCGTCCACCCGTTGGGCCTGGATCATGGCGTGCCGCTCCAGCAGCTCGCGCACCCGCGCCGGAGCATCGGGCGGCGAGGGCAGCAGCTCCAGAAGCAGGTCCCGGCCAGCGGGGCGGTAGGTAATCCAGCCCTCGTCAGCCCAGCGCACCAGGTGGAGCTCAGCCTCCGCCAGCGGAAGGCCCGCCCGCCTCGCCGCCCCCATCACGTCCAGACTGAGCATCTGCCCCGGGCGCAGCCGGGCGGCCCGGCAGAAGGCGGTCAGTTGCGTTAAGCCTTCCGGCACCTCCTCGGCATCCAGCCGCACTCGGGCGGCACGCGGGACATCGAACCCGCGGCGCAGCAGCCCAGCCTGCTCCAGGAATCCCAGAGCCACTCGTAGCGTCAGTTCGTCCACCTGCAGGTCACGTAGCAGGTCGGCCTCGGCCACTCGTCCCACTGATGCCCCGCCCAGCCGTCGCCGCACCGCCGCGTGTGTGTCCCGCAGTTGCTCGACGGTGAGCCGGTCCCGTCGGGACCGGCGAGTCAGCACCCTCCGGTCGGCCGGGCTGTACATGAGCACGCATCGGGCCGGTAGCCCATCTCGTCCGGCCCGGCCCGCCTCCTGGTAGTACGCCTCCAGCGAAGGAGGAGGTGCGAAGTGAACGATGAACCGGATGTCCGGCTTGTCAATTCCCAAGCCGAAGGCCACGGTGGCGACTACGATGCGGGTGCGGCCCGCCATGAAGTCGTCCTGCACCTGGCCTCGGTTCGGTATCCCGGCGTGGTAGTGCTGTGCCTCCGTCCCCTGGCCGCGTAGGAGGGCGGCCAACTCCTCCGCTCGGGCCCGGGTGTCCACATACACGATGCCACTCCCTGCCTCCATCCGGCAGAGCGCGACCAACCAGCCGAGCTTGTCATCCAGGTTCCGGACCCGCCACACCTCCAACCGCAGATTGGGCCTGATGGCATCGCCAGCTATCACGCGCATCTGTCCCAAATGCGCGGCGATGTCCCGTCTTACCCGCTCCGGCGCGGTGGCCGTCAGCGCTAGCAGGGGCGGGTTCGCCGTGCCCTACACCGCCTTGTACTTCTCCTGACCTGAAGGAAGCTTGGCACTGAATCGCGGCTGCGCTAGAATGCCGCGGAGCGTCGCCAGTACCTCATCATTGTTGCCGAGGGACAGCCATGGCAAACGATGCAGTGCTCTACACAATCGGCTACCAAGGCAGAACAGCCACTGGCCTTGTTGGTGTGCTGCTGGAGGCTCGAGTGAATCTGGTCGTTGACATCCGAAGTAACCCTCGCAGCCGCAAGCCTGGATTCTCAGAGAACGCGCTTAACAGCCTTCTGCAAGCCAACGGAATCAGGTATATCCATATGCAAGGCCTGGGCGTTCCCAAGCCTCTCCGTAGCCAGCTAAGAGCTGACAGCAACTACCCAGCATTCTTCGCCGCCTATCGGCGTTCGCTGGCGTCTCATGAGCAGGAGCTCCTTGAGGTTCTGCGGCTGGCCAGGGTGAACTCGTGTTCGCTCCTATGCTATGAATGCGAGCCGACAAAGTGTCACCGGTCCATCCTTGCCAGAGCGATTCAGCAAGCCGATGGAAACGGCATGCAAATCAGGCACCTATAGCATCGTCAGCTGACTCGGCCCGCGCGGCGGATAGTAGAGCCCGACTATCACCCAGGAGCGCATGAAGCGCCTCAGGGTCCCCACATAGAGATGAAGATCTCTCCGTGGTAGCTCGGCTTCGAACTTCTGCCTCAGGTGCTTCTCCCAGTCACCGCCGTATTCGCGCCGCCACTTGCGATACGACTCGCAGATCTCCCAGTCGAGGACCTTCATCCTATGGCCGGAGCAACCTAATCCTTCGCACCGGAAGTTGTAGTAGAAGCCGTAGGGCATCTTCTCAAGGATAGGAGGCTGTCCTTGGTGGCTGCCAAACAGGGACAGCTGCTCTCTCCTGAGCTTCGCGAGTTCCTCTTCGGTCCAATCGGGGCATTCCTCTGGCTGGATCTCAAGACCCTGGAATTCGCGCACTCGCACTAGTCCCAGAGACCGCTTTCCTTGCGGCGCTCTCGAGCAGAGGTCCTCCATCGAGGGTTCGACCAAGGGACGGACCAAACTCCAGCGTTCAGCCCAGTCCCGTCGAGTGCCGACTTGGCGCCCTAGCCTTATGCTATCTTGATCGATCTTGTGGCTCTCGGGCCTTGGGTCGCTAGGGTCCTTCACAATCCTGGCAGTGATCCACTGGTACTTCCTGAATCTCTTGTCGAGCATGCGGAATTGTACTGGGTACAGCCGCAGCCATTCATGTTCCGCTGTAATCCCGGCAATACAGGAAGTCTCTATGTACTTGTGGCTCGGCGCGGGATATGTCTTGACCAGAACCAGTATCTTCTCTTCTGTCCATTGTGTACGTGGAGCACTCGACTCCCCTTTCATCTTCCTCAGTCGCCACCTCCAGCCAGTCCAAACCAGACTTCGCGGATGTTCTGGCCGCGTCAGAGTCGCCCGATAGGATGCTGCTTCTCTAGTGTCCTGGGAGTGCCGGCTATCATCTGCCATACGCTGAACAGCACTGCCGCGGCACTCACATCGCTAAGCGCGTGGCAACACCGTGACTATGGGCTCCCCATAGGATCAGTCTGGCCTCCACCGCGAGCCCAGAGTCCTTCCCCCGCAGCTCCCAGAAGTCATGTGGTGGCCGACCCATGTCGCGGTTGACAGGCGGGACCCTCAGTGGCCGCGGTATGGGAATCGCGGCGTCCGTCCTGGCGTCGGACCGGTTGGTGGCCCACAGAGCGCACCGTTCCATGGCGGTTACCTTAGCCTCACCCAGTCTCAGCCACAGCTCCAGATCTGCTCTGCCCTCGGCGACACGCCCCCCGAGCTCGTCCCCCAGGTACCGGTAGGCGATGTCCGCAGCCTCCAGCCCGCGCGCCAGGGCCTCCCGGTTGAACTGCGGCGCCCACTGGCTGTAGGGCTGGCTGCGCACGTCCACCACCAGCGAGATCGAGTGCGCCCGCAGCAGCTGGATCAGCTCCGGCAGCGAGCGGTCGCTGTGGCCTATCGTCCACACGCGCAGGGAGTCAGCCAACTGATGTCCCCCATCCAGTATTACCGAACCGTAATGGCCACGGCAGCGTACCAGCAGGCACCGAGCTGGTCAACCCGCTGCTCTGGGTGCGCAGGCGTCAGGACCCGGCTGCCGGGGCCGGAGCTCATCCCTCCGCAAGCTCTGAGCATCGCGAACCCGGCGCCCGCGCCTCGCCCGCCCTCTCCGCTTACCAAGACCCCGCTCCTGGTGCTACACTAACGGCACAGTCAGGAACGGACCCGCCCAGCTTGGCCCGGCCGAGGGGAACTCGATGCCATCCACCACCTATCGAGCCGAATGTGTGTTCTGCCGCATCATCGCTGGCGAGGCACCGGCTAGCGTCGTCTACCGAGACGATCGGACCCTGGCCTTCATGGATATCAACCCCATCACCCGCGGTCATACCCTGGTGGTCCCCGTCGAGCACTGGGAGAACCTGTACGACCTGCCCGACGAGGACAGCTCGGCCCTCATGCTGGTCGGAGCCAAGGTGGCCAGGGCGGCCAAGCGCGCCCTCTCCGCCTCCGGCGTCAATCTCTGGATGGCGAACGAGCGGCCGGCCGGCCAGGTGGTCATGCACGCCCACCTACACGTCATTCCTCGCTACCCCGGCGACGGCTTCCGCATCCAGGCCCTGGGCCGGGCCCGAGGCGATCGCAGCTACCTGGATGAAGTAGCCGCTGGCCTCCGGGAGGCACTGGAGAGAATGCAGGATGGGTGAGTCCACTCTGAGGCGCAGATCCTTGGTCGCCATCCTCGAGCACGCCCTCTTCCGGCTGGAGAGCGCCGTCACCATCGCCCTGGCCATCCTGGCCATCGGCCTGTTCCCTCGTCCCTTCCCCTTCTGGCGGTGGTGGTACTGGCTCATCCTGTTCCTGTTGGCTGAAGCCCTGATCGTATGGACCAGCATCACCGATGTCCGCACCACTGAGCGCGTAGTGGCCGACATGCTGCGCCAGCGCTTCGACCCCCGCCGGCTTCGTCTCCCCCACCTGCAGGCCGAAGTAGAGCGGGCCCTGCAATACCGCACCGGCATCGAGGCCGGCATCGCCCGTCGGCGCGAGGGAGTGTTGCGCGACCGGCTGGCCGACATTGCCGGACAAGTGGATCAGTGGTTAGGCCAGGTCTACGGATTGGCCCAACGGCTCGATCAGCTTAGCAGCGATGACCTAGTGCAGCGCGACCTGAAGTCAGCTCCGGATGACGTGGCCCGCTACCGTGCTCGAATCCAGCGCGAGAGTGATCCCGAGGTCCGCCGCCACCTGGAGCAGGCCCTGGCCGCCAAGGAAACCCAGTTGGCCAACCTGCGCGAGTTAGCCCGCACCATGGAGCGGGGGCAGCTGCAGCTGGAGAATACCGTGAATAGCCTGGGCACCATATACTCCCAGGTGGTTCTCTTGGAGGCACAAGACGTGGATAGCGGACGAATGCGCCGGCTCAGCCAGGATATCGAGGAGCAGGTCTCTTCGCTCAACGACGTCGTCTCCACCCTCGACGAGCTATATCGCCGATCAGCGGAGGAGTGAGGATGCGCCGACGAGCTGTTCTGGGGCTGCCCGCGTACGCCGGCCTGCTGGCGGCCTGCGGTGGCCGCTCAACCCCCAGAGGCGAGATCACCGTGTACGTGGCCGTGCCCCTGTCCGGCTTCCAGGCCAATGGTGGTCAGACCGTCCTCGGCGGGGCCCGCCTCCGAGCCGAGCAGGCCAATGCTCAGGGAGGGGTGCTGAACCGGCGCATCGTGGTCGAGGGGGTGGACGACGAGGCCGACAGCGAGGTGGCGGTGGAGGTAGCCCGGCAGATCGCCGCCGAAGTAGGCGGAGGCAAGGAAGTGCTCGGCATCATCGGCCACTACAACAGCGGCCAGACCCTGGCGGCAATGGAGATCTACGCCGACGTGGCCGTGAATGTAGTTACCCCGACCGCCTCCAATGTGAACCTTACCCGCCTCGGCTACCGCAACTTCTTCCGCGTCAACGCCACCGACGCCACCCAGGGCCGGGTGGATGCCGAGTTCCTGGTCGGCAACCTGGGAGCAACCCGAATCGCCGTCGCCCACCTGGACGACGACTATGGCAACGGCCTGCGAGACCTGCTAGTTGAGAACCTAGCCCGCCTGGGCGCGAACGTGGCGGCCGACATCGTGGTCGAGGAGGCCGTAGAGCGTCACGATGCAGCCGTGGAGCAGATTGGCCGGGTGGCACCAGACGCTGTCTTCCTGGCCGCCTATGAGACCGAGGGGTACGTTCTGCTTCCTCAGCTGCGTCAGGCCGGGATAGATGCCCCCTTCATGGCGAGCGATGCCTGCTTCCTGTCGGCATTCATAGACGAGTCCGGCGAGGCAGCCGAGGGCGCCTACGTGAGCGGCTTCACCCCCAGCCCCTCCACCGTGGTGAGCGACGATTGGGTGCGCCAGTACCAGGCCGTGGAGCAGCGCAACCCAGATACTTACAGCATCGTGGGCTACATGGCCATGGACGTTCTCATCCGGGCGGCCCAAGAGGCCCGCACCGTGGCGGCTGAGCCCATGGGCGACGCCATTCGCCGCCTCGATTACCAGGGGCTGGCTGGCCGCATCGCCTACGACGAGACGGGCGACCTGCGGGATCAACGGGTGTACGTGTTCCAGGTGCGCGAGGGCCAGTTCGTACAGGTGACGCCTTGACCCACGCCTGGGGCGAAGCGCTTTCGGTTTCTCCCTGCGCTTTTGCCCCGTCTAGCGTTGTGCTATAATGCCGGCCGGTGTCGGTACCTGGTCTGTCATGCGATAACCGGAGAGGGGCGTCGAGAGCGGCGCCACCGATCTATGGAGGGGGATAATGCCACATCTCGGGCCACTCGAACTCGTCATCATCCTCGTGATCGTCATCATCGTTTTCGGCGTCGGCAAGCTACCTCAGATTGGCGGCGCCATCGGCCAGAGCATCCGGGAGTTCCGGGCTGCTAGCAGGGCGGCCGCAGAAGACGAAGAGGAGCAGGAGATGACTCCTTCTGCCCGTAGGCGCCAGTCTCGTGCCTCTCGCCCCAAGCGGGAAGTGGCGGAAGAGGAAGAGGAGATCGCTGACGAGGAGGAAGAGGAGGCCTAGCAGGAGACGCTAATCGCCATCCCTACCTCATCGCGTCATGGGCTGGCCCCGCTGATGAGCAACCGAGGCTGCCGTGGTCACGGCAGCCTCTTTGCCTCTGCCCCCTGCTCTGCCCGGCACACGTAGATATCGGGCGCCACCCCGCTCCACTCCGAGTAACGCCTCCGCAGTTCCTCAACCAAGGGGCCTACCGCACCCTCGCGCACCAGGCTAACGGTGCAACCACCGAACCCAGCTCCGGTCATGCGGGTCCCCACCACCCCACCGATGTCTAGGGCCGCATCGACCATGAAGTCCAGCTCCGGGGAGCTGACTTCATAGTCGTCCCTCAGACTGGCGTGCGACTGGAGCATCAGCCGGCCGAAGGTGGCCGCGTCCGACGCCCCGAGGGCCGCTACCGCTGCCAGCACCCGCTCGTTCTCCCGCACCACGTGCCGGCATCGCCGGTAGACCACCTCGGGCAGCACCTCCTTGTGCTCTTCCAGTTGGGCCGGGGTGACATCCCGCAGGGCGGTGATGCCACCCAGCCGCTGGCGCAGAAGCCTCACCCCCGCCTCACATTCGGCCCGGCGCTGGTTGTACTGCGAGTCAACCAGCCCGCGCCGCTTCATGGTGTCGGCCACCACCACCCGGTATCCGGCCAGCATGGGCACGGCCCTGTGCTCCAGAAAGCGGCAGTCTATCAACAGAGCGTGATCCCTTCGGCCCAGAACAGAGACGAACTGGTCCATAATGCCGCACTGCATGCCCACAAAGCGGTTCTCCGCCTCCTGTGCCGCCCGGGCCAGCTCGACGTCATCGAGCGCAAATCCGGAGAGAGCCTGCAGCGCCTTGGCCGTCGCCACCTCCAGCGCGGCAGACGAGCTCAGCCCGGCCCCTATGGGCACGTCCCCGTGGATGGCAGCGTCCATCCCCGAGAGCCTGAGCCCGCGACCCTGGAGGACCCACGCCACCCCCCGAGGGTAGTTGCTCCAGCCGTGCACCGGATCGCGCTCGATCCGGCCTAAGGCGAACTCCGCCCTCTCCCCGAAATCCACCGCCACCAGCGTCACCCGGTCGTCGGCTCGGGCCGACGCAGCTACGTACACCGCCCTGTCTATAGCCACCGGCAGCACGAACCCGTCGTTGTAGTCGGTGTGCTCGCCGATCAGGTTGACCCTGCCCGGAGCCCGAGCGACGACCTCAGGGGGCCGACCGAAAGCATCCACGAACGCACTGATAGCTCTCTCTTCCCCAGCGGACAGCATCTGACCTCCGCAGATGGCGATGGCACGGCCTCGGCGTCACTTTTTTGCCCCGCCGCGAGCGCAGTATAGGCTCCTGGGCGCCAGGCGCCAACGGGACCGCCCCTCTCCTAGGTTCACCGCTGGCCCGGCTTGCTTTCCCGGCCGCCAGCACTATACTGCTGCACTACTACATCAACAGAGCGGGCCTCGCGCCCGCTCGTTGTGTGGCAGGCGACGCATGGCGTGGGTCCGGCCGGCCTGGCTGCGGGTTCGCAGGCCCAGCATCAGCCGCAATGCCCGGCTTTTCCTGTGGACAGTGTTCCTGTCCAACGTGGGCATCTCCGGCATCTTCCTGCTGCTCTACAACCTCTACCTGGTGGCCCTCGGCTATCAGGAGGACTTCATCGGGTTGCTTTCCCTGGTGCAGATGGGAGCCATCGCCGCGGGCGCCATTCCCGCTGGCGCCCTCTCCGAGCGCGTCGGGCCCCGGCCGGTCCTCATACTGGGGACGGTGGTGATGGCAGCTGGAGCCCTCGGGATGGCCCTGGCCTCCGGGCCAGCCACTCTCGCCGGGCTCAACTTCGTCACCGGGCTAGGCTTTGCCATGCGCATCGTGCCCTATACGCCGTATCTAGTGGACAACACCGGCCCGGCCGAGAGGACGCTGGTCTTCTCCGCCAACTCTGCTGCCATGTCGGTGGCCAGCACGGTCGGCAGCCTGGTAGGAGGCCAGTTGCCCGCCGTCTTCGCCGCCTTGCTCCGCCTCGACACCAGCGAGAGTATCCCGTCCTTCCGCCTCAGCCTAGTGGTGGGCGCCCTCCTGGGTCTGGTAGCTGTGCTGCCCATGTCCATGGCCACCGACCGGACGGATCGGGGAGCCGCCCCTTCCAGCCTGCCACTAGGGCCCGAGAGCGAGGTGCCACCAGCTCAGGTTCGGCGACGCGTCGCCGTCTTCGTGGCCACCACAGTGCTCTTCGCCTTGAGCGGTGCCTGCATAGCCCCCTTCGTCAACGTGTACTTCAGCCGGGAGCTGGGGCTCTCCGCTTCCAGCATCAGCCTCATCCTGGCCAGCAGTGCCATCCTGGCAGCAGTTGCCAGCGTCGCCGCCTCCGCCCTAGCCGGGCGGGTGGGAAAGGTGCCGGCCATGGTCACCATCCGGGCGGCCGGGGTTCCCCTGCTGCTACTCCTCTCCCTCAACCCGGGAGTCGTCCTGGCCACTGCCGCCATTTTGACCCGCAACGTAACCGAGATGGCGGGCTGGCCTCTGGACGGAGCCTTCCTGGCCGAGGTGATCCCCCTCCGCCGGCAAGCGCGGGCAGTGGCCTACCGGAGCGTGGCCTGGAACGCCACCTGGGCCGTCACGGCCTTCGCCGCCGGCCAGGCCATCGTCCGCTTCGGCTACGGCCCCATGTTTGCCCTCGCCGGCGGGGCCCTGCTGATGGCGACCGCGGTATACTGGGTCGCCTTCAGCCGCCTCGAGCCGCGGCAACAGTTGACCTGAAGCAGCTGTTGGCATATATCTGCACAGCCTACATGTATATTGACACCCAGGGCGATCCGTGTTAGTATATGTCAGATCGCGCCGCCGTGGGCTGGCGGCGCGTGCTTTTGTAACTCGGGCTCTTACTAGGCTAGAGGTGGACGGATGACTCTCCACAGCGAAATACTGTTCCCGTGCAAAGCCATACCTGCTGTGGCGAACCTTCGGGGTCCTGAATGGCAGAGATTGGTGGAGTACATCATGCCTCTGCCCGATACTCATGAGGACAAGCTCGCCTTCTGCCTGACAATGGTCCGGCTGAGCGAGTGCATGAAGTGCGACCTGGGCTCCTACAAGGCTTCCCTAGGTTGTGCGTCTTGTGCGCGACGGGCTGTGAACTCGGCCAAGCTCACGGATGCCGGCTTGCTGAAGCGTTATGAGAAGGCCCGCGCGGAGGTGCGGGAGTACCTCAGCAAGCGGGAAGAGAAGCAGGCAGCCGCCTAACTTAGGTGGCCTGGCGCGGCGGCCGGAGATAACTCCGGCCGCCGTTTGCGTTTAACCCCTCTGCAGGCACGCAGCGTGCAAGCGCTTCACCCCGAGTGCACAGGACGAGCTGGCTTCGCCCGGCCGAGGGCTCGCATCTAGGGGCCTTGCCCCTCCTAGGCGGACCGTGCGGCCCCCTGACACGGGGCTCCTGCGGGGCACCTCTTGGTGCACGCCGGCGCCCCGTGGGCGGACGCACCGGCGTCTGCAGGCGATAGGGCCCCGCCCGGAAGGAAAGGGCGGGGAGCATCACCTGCCCGTCCTTTGACAGAAGTCGGGCTGTTTCGTATATTCATGTCGCACGATGCAGTGTGCCGAGGCCCTGGGGACAGTGGTGTTCGCCAGACAAAGCTCGACCGACGCCACGAAGCTTCCGTCCGCACCACGTTGCCGGGTGCGGCGGAGGGTGAGCCGCAGAAGCGGGCCGCTCCTCCCCCGGGGTGGCCCGTCGTCGTTACGGAGGAGTTGTGGTTAGCCACGAGGAATTGGGTCTACTTCAGCGATTTGATGCCGACGGCCGACTGGCGTTGAGCCTCTATCTCGACGTCAGTTCACCCGAGAGGCGGGCCACCGTCTTGCACCGCGTGCGGGACAAGCTGCGCGCCGCCACCTCAGGAGCCCAAAACGGAGGCGACGACCCGTTGGCGCCCCTGAGCGAAGACCTAGAGATGCTGCGGTTGTACTTCCAGACCAGCGCCGGCCGGCAGGCACGCTACGTGGCCGTGTTCACGTGCGCGTCGCAGCTGTTCTGGCGCGTCTACTCTCTGGACGAGCCGCTGAACGAGCTCGTCCACGTCGGTCGCCATTTCGAGCTCGCGCCCCTGGTGCGAGCCCTGCGCGAGAAGGAAACTGCTGGAGAGCTGGACTTAGAGCCCGACTTGCTGCTGCAACGCTAATGTGCTAGCTTTGAACTGGCTCTGCTGTGTACGTGATGCGGGAACACGTTCTGAGCCAACAGTCCAAGAGAGGGGTCTCATATCTCGCTCGGGATGCGGAAACCCGTCAGAAGGTTTGGCTGAAGGAGCGGTGCAGACCCCACCTGCGTGAGCAGGTTCAGAACTCACCGGCACACGGCATGGCGGGGCCGTTCTATCTACCCGCAGCCTCCCTTCCTCAGCAGCTTCCCCCTTCTTCGCCGGCTCAGCCTCTCTAGCGAAGCTCTCGTTCGTTCCGGACTGGCTCCCGGCGTGCTGTCCACCAAAGAGAACGAGGCGCTGCCTTCGCCAACAGCGCCCCGCTCCCGTACAGAAGGAGTGGAAGGGTAACCCACAGGCACACAATACCACCCCTGCATCCCGGCCGTCAGTAAACCTCCCGTGGTCATCCCGTAAAGCCACCGTAAAGACGACCATCTCTAGGGCCGAGTTGAGGGCATGCCCCCTTTGTGGCATCATCGGGGCAGCTGTCGGCCTGGAAAGGAACATTCGGCATGCAACGAGTAGATGCCCGCGGATTGGCCTGCCCCCAGCCGGTGGTGCTCGCCCGACGCGCCATGCAGACGGGTGAGACGGTAGTGATCACGGTGGACAATATCACCGCGGCCCAGAACGTGTCCCGCATGGCTCAGCGGGCTGGGTGGAATGTGGAGACAGAGGTATCAGGGGACGTCTACGTGATCACGGTGGTCCCCTCAGGAGAGCCCAAGCCGATCGTTGCCCCCGCCTCCTCGGCCGCGGAGCTCATGCCTTCAGGAGAGGTGGTGGTCCTCCTGGCCTCGGACGTCGTGGGCTCGGGCGATCCGGACCTGGGTGCGCTTCTGATGCGCACCTTCCTCCACACTCTTCAGGAGATCGAACCCAAGCCCCAGCGCATCATCTGCATGAATGCCGGGGTCCGCCTGGCAGTGGAGGGGTCACCGGTGCTGGAGGACCTCCGCGCCCTATCCGACTGCGGTACCGAGATTCTCCTATGCGGCACCTGCTTGGACTATCTGGGCCTGCGAGACCGGGTGGCCCTGGGCACAGTGTCCAACATGTACTCTCTGGCCGAGATCATGCTCACCGCGGCCAGGCTGGTTCGCTTGTAGGGGCAGCCGGCCCCGCACCGGCCGGAAGTGTCGGCTCCTCTAACTGAGAGCGCCGAGCATGAGAGGGGCCGACCCGCGGGCCGGCCCCTTTCGTTCCTCTCTTGGCTAGACCTACACTGAAGCTCCTGCCATCTGGACGGCATCCGCTCCCTCGGTCTGGAACACCAGTTCGTCGCCCTCGAGATCGACCCGAACGTGCGCGCCCGGCGCGATCTCGCCCCGCAGCAGCTTCATGCTGAGCGGGCTCTCCACCAGTCGCTGCAGCGTTCGACGCAGCGGTCGGGCCCCGAACTGACGATCGTAGCCCTTCATCGCCAGCCAGTCCTTGGCCGCGTCCGTCAGCGTCAAGGTGATGCCCTGCTCCCGCAGTCTCGCTTCGATGTCCCGCATCTGCAGCTCGACGATCTGACGCACATGCTTCTCGGTCAGACTGTGGAACACGATGATCTCATCTATCCGGTTCAGGAACTCGGGCCGGAAAGTTCGCTTCAGGCTCTCGTCCACCTCTGCCGGTCGCGGCGTCGGGTCCTCCGAGTCTTCCGCCCGAACACGGAAGCCCAGGGCACCGCCCTTCTTCTCCACGTAGCGCGTCCCCACGTTCGACGTCATCACGATCACGGTGTTGCGGAAGTCCACCGTCCGACCGTGCCCGTCTGTCAGGCGCCCGTCATCCAGTATCTGGAGCAAGGCGTTCCAGACTTCGGGGTGGGCCTTCTCGATCTCGTCGAACAGGACCACCCGGTAAGGACGCCGCCGCACTGCCTCGGTGAGTTGGCCGCCCTCGTCGTAACCCACGTATCCAGGTGGGGCACCGATCAGCCGGGCCACCGTGTGTCGCTCCTGGTACTCGGTCATGTCCACCCGCAGCAAGGCGTCCTCGTCGTCGAACAGGAACTCCGCCAGCGCCCGGGCCAGCTCCGTCTTGCCCACGCCTGAAGGCCCCAAGAAGATGAAGGAGCCGATGGGCCGCCGCGGGTCCTTCAGGCCCGATCGCGCCCGCCGGATGGCATCCGCCACTGCCGCCACCGCCTCCTCCTGGCCCACGATGCGACGGTGTAGGTGCTCCTCCATCGCCACCAGCCGCTCGGCTTCCGTCTGCAGCATGGTGGCCACCGGGATCCCCGTCCAACTCGCCACCACCGCGGCAATGTCTTCTTCGGTGACGACCTCGTCCAGGTTGTGCTCTGCCAGCCAGGCGCTGTACTCCTGGTCAAACTGAGATTGGAGCTTCAGCCTTTGGGCCTTGCACTCCGCAGCCCGTTCGTAGTCGCGGCTGGCCCAGGCCTCCTCCTCGGCGGAGGCCAACTGCTGCAACTCCTGGCGCACGCTCCTGAGTTCCGCCGGTACGCTGAACATCGCCAGGCGCACGCGCGCGCCCGCCTCGTCCATCAGATCAATGGCCTTGTCCGGCAGCCGGCGGTCCTGCACGTAGCGGTGCGAGAGCCTGGCAGCGGCCTCCAGGGCTCCGTCGGTGAAGTGCACCCGATGATGCTCCTGGTAGCGCTCGCGCAGGCCACGGAGCATGTTGATCGTCTCTTCCACCGTAGGCTCGTCCACAAACACAGGCGCGAATCGGCGCTCCAGAGCCGAGTCCTTCTCGATGTGCTGCCGGTACTCGTTCAGAGTGGTAGCCCCGATGCAGCGCAGCTCGCCCCGGGCCAATGCCGGCTTGAGCATGTTGCTGGCGTCCACCGCGCCCTCGGCCGCTCCCGCTCCTACCAGGGTGTGCAACTCGTCGATGAAAAGTATGACCTCACCCTCGGCCTTCTCTATGTCCTGCAGGATCGCCTTCATTCTTTCCTCGAACTCGCCCCGGAAGCGAGTCCCGGCGATCATAGCACCCATGTCCAGAGAGAAGATCCGCTTCCCGGAGAGGATCTCGGGCACGTCATCGCTGGCGATCCGCTGAGCCAATCCCTCCACGATGGCCGTCTTGCCCACCCCGGCATCGCCAATGAGCACGGGGTTGTTCTTGGTGCGACGCGAGAGCACCTGCATCACCCTAAGCACTTCATCGTCTCGACCGATCACCGGGTCGAGCTTGCCCTCCCTGGCCATGGCGGTCAGGTCGCGACCGTACTTCGCCAGGGCTTTGAAGCGTGCCTCCTCCGTCTTCCCAGCGCCGCCCCCGCGCCGACGACCGGCCAGGGCGGCCTCCACTCGGGACGCAGTGACTCCAGCCTCACTCAGGATCCGGGCCGCTACCGTGCCCTTCTCCCGACAGGCGGCCAGTAACAGGTGCTCGACTGACACAACCTCCTCGTTCATCCGCTTGGCCTCGGCCGCAGCGTTGTCCATCAGGAACTTGAGCCGAGGTGTCACGAACACCTGCCCGATCCCTGGGGTCGGGTAGTATGGACGACCGGCGGAAGGAGTGCTAGATAGCGCCTGTTCCACCCGGTGCCGCAGGGCGTCTGCATCCACGCCGATCTCTTGCAGCAGCTCGACTACACCTCCCTCGGGCTGCTCCAGCAGCGCCAAGAGGACGTGCTCCGTGTCCATCTGGCTGTGTCCGAACCGCTGCATCACCTCTAGAGCCCGCATGGCAGCCTCTTGAGCTGCCTCTGAGAACTTATCAAAGCGCATTATGTCAGCCAAAGTTGCTGTTAACCTCTTGCTTGGAATGTACCAGCATATTATACCATAACTTCTGCCGTCTGCTGAAAACCAGAAACCAGGCCGCCCCTTAGGCCAATCTGGGACGGCCTCCGCACCCCTACCCAGCTGCCTCAGCCAGAGGCTCGCGACTGAAGGTCAGTCCGTCGGCGCCCACGTCGGCGTACACTGTATCACCATCCCGGAAGTCTCCCTGCAGCAGGCGCAGGGCCAGCTTGTCGGCCAACTCTCTCTGGATGGCTCGCTTGAGCGGTCGAGCGCCGAACGCGGGGTCGTACCCCACCTCCGCCAGGTAGTCGTACGCCGCCTCCGAGAGCTCCAGCGTGACGTCTCGGTCTGCCAGCAGAGCCCGCAGCCGGTCCACCTGGATGCGCACTATCTGAACCAGTTGCTCTTGGTGCAGAGAGTTGAAGATAACCACCTCATCGATCCGGTTCAGGAACTCCGGCCGGAAGTGAGACTGCAGGGCCTGCATCACCCTGCGGCGCATCTCCTCGTCATCGCGTCCACCCAGCTCATGAATCCACTGACTGCCGATATTCGAGGTCATGATGATGACAGTGTTGCGGAAGTCCACCGTTCGGCCGTGCCCATCCGTGAGCCGGCCGTCATCCAGCACTTGCAGCAGAACGTTGAACACCTCCGGGTGCGCCTTCTCGATCTCGTCGAAGAGTACCACCGAGTATGGCCGCCGCCGCACTGCCTCAGTCAGCTGACCGCCTTCCTCGTACCCCACGTAGCCCGGCGGAGCCCCGATCAGACGAGCCACAGTGTGGCGCTCCTGGTACTCGCTCATATCTATGCGCTGCATGGCCTGCTCATCGTCGAACAGGAACTCGGCCAGTGCTCGGGCCAACTCCGTCTTGCCCACCCCCGTGGGACCGAGGAAGATGAAGGACCCGATGGGGCGGTTGGGGTCCTGAAGGCCGGCGCGAGAGCGCCTCACAGCGTTAGCCACCGCCTGGATAGCGTGGTCCTGGCCCACCACTCTCTGGCGCAGTCGCGACTCCATGCGCAACAGCTTCTGGACCTCACCTTCCAGCATCCGAGATACGGGTATTCCGGTCCACTCGCTTACAACCTCAGCGATGTCGTCGTCGGTGACCTCTTCTTTCAGCAGCCCACCCTTCGCCTGCAGGTCGTGCAGCCTTGCCTCCGCTTCCCCAAGCTGCCGCTGCAACTGGGCCAACTCTCCGTAGCGCAGCCGAGCTGCCGTCTCCAGATCGCCCACGCGCTCCGCCCGCTCGATCTCCGTCCGGGTGTGCTCCATGCGGTCCTTAACGTCGCGAATGGCCTGTAGGGCAGCCTTCTCTGCCTGCCAACGCTGCTGCAGCTGGTCGCGCTCCCCCTCCAGGCGACCCAGCTCTTCCTCCAGACGAGCCAGTCTGTCCTGGCTAGCGGGGTCGGTCTCCTTGCGGAGGGCCTGCTGCTCGATCTGCAACTGCATGATGCGCCGCTGGATCTCGTCCAGTTCGGCGGGCAGGCTGTCTATCTCCATGCGCAGACGGGCGGCAGCCTCGTCCACCAGGTCTATGGCCTTGTCGGGCAGGAACCGATCGCTAATGTAGCGGTGCGACAGCGTAGCCGCGGCCACCAGGGCCGAGTCGCTGATGCGCACTCCATGGTGCACCTCGTACCGCTCCTTCAGGCCCCGGAGGATGCTAATGGTGTCCTCCACGCTGGGCTCGCCCACGTATACGGGCTGGAAGCGGCGCTCCAGGGCGGCGTCCTTCTCGATGTGCTCCCGGTACTCGTCCAGGGTAGTGGCCCCGATGGCGTGCAACTCGCCCCGGGCCAGCATCGGCTTCAGCATGTTGCTGGCATCCATGGCCCCTTCGGCGGCCCCGGCTCCCACTACAGTGTGGAGCTCGTCTATGAACAGGATGACCTGGCCGCGGGAGTCGGTTATCTCCTTCAGCACTGCCTTGAGCCGCTCCTCGAACTCGCCCCGGTACTTGGCCCCGGCGATCAGGGAGCCCAAGTCGAGCGCCACCAGCTTCTTGTTCTTGAGACCCTCGGGCACGTCGCCATTGGTGATGCGGATAGCCAGACCCTCCACAATGGCGGTCTTGCCCACTCCTGGCTCACCCACCAGCACCGGGTTGTTCTTGGTGCGCCGAAGCAGTATGCGCGTGATCCGCCTTATGGCCTCATCCCTGCCAATCACCGGGTCCAGCTTGCCCTGCGCCGCCATCTGAGTCAGATCTCGGCCGTAGCGCTCCAAGGCCTGATACTTGCCCTCAGGGTTGGGGTCGGTCACCCGCTGGCTGCCGCGCACCTGAGTGAGGGCGCGCAGCACTGCGTCGCGCTCGATGCCTAGCCGGCGCAGCCACTGCGCCGTTGCCCCAGCCGATGGCCCCGTGAGCGCCAGTAGCATGTGCTCGGTGCTTACGTAGTCGTCGCGCATGTTCTGCGCCTCTTCCAGCGACTCCCGTAGCACCGCGTCCAGCGCCCGAGACAGGTAGACCTGCACCGCCCCGTGCGCCGTCGGCATCCTCTCAAGCCGGCTGAGGGCTTCGCGCCTCACGCTAGCCTGGTCCACTCCCATCTTGGCTAGGACCCGGGACACCACACCATCCGGCTGCTCCAGCAGCGCCAACAGCAGGTGCTCCGGCTCGATCTGGGGGTGGTGGCTCTCTCTTGCCCTCTCCTGGGCACCAGCGAGAGCCTCTCGCGCTCTCTCGGTAAACTTGCTGTAGTCCATCATCTGCCCCCTAACGTTATCAAGTGGAACTTAGGTGCCGCTCATACCACGGATATGAACGCTGACCAGATGGCGCGAACGTGACCAGAGATCAGCGTCTCCTCAGCGTCATCAGCTTTCCATCCCCCCGGGCAGCGCCGGCCGGCTCGAAAGCACTCGTACGCGTCCCTCGGCCGCGACCAACCGGCGCAGGTACTCGATCTCTTGCAGCAGCTCCTGTTCCCGCCGCGCGCTCTCCTCTCGCATCTCTTGTATCTGCTCCGTCATGTTCAGGATCACCTCGACTCCTGCCAGGTTCACCCCGAGCTCTCCGGTCAAGCGGCATATGAGTCTAAGCCGCTCCAGGTCTCGTTCGGAATAGAGGCGGCGATTCCCGCGCGTGCGCCGGGGGGTAACCAACCCTAGCCCCTCGTAGTGGCGCAGGGTCTGGGGGTGCAGGCTAACCATACGCGCCGCGACCCCGATGGAGTACCTTGGTTCGGCCTGCGGATCAAGGGAAGACACGGCTCTATCCCCTATCGGGCTTTCTCGATCGTCTGTCGGCCAGCCAGCTGCCGGAATAGCTCCAGCTCCTCTTCGGTCAATCCGGTGGGGAGGACGACTCGGACTTTGGCGTACAGATCGCCCCGCTGCTCCGGATGGTGCAGGTTCGGCATGCCCTGGCCCCGCAGGCGGAAGGTGCGCCCGTTCTGGGTTCCGGGAGGGATGCTCAGCCTGAGGTCGCCGCTCAGCCCGCGGAAACTGACGGTGCCTCCCAGGATGCAGGTGTATAGGTCCACCGGCACCTCGGTGTAGAGGTCGTCTCCCTTGCGCTCGAAGCGAGGGTGCTCCCGCACCTTCACTCGCAGATACAGGTCGCCGGATGGTCCTCCTGCGGAACCTGGGCCGCCCTGCCCCCGTAGCCGCACGCGCGACCCGGTACGCACCCCAGGAGGGATGCTGGCCTCCAGTCGCTTGCCGTTTATGGCGATGACCCGCGTGGTGCCGCGGTAGGCCTCCTCGAGGTTGATCTCCACCTCGTGCTCTACGTCTTGTCCCCTGCGGGGCACCTGCGTCCAGGAACGCTGGCGAGTGCGAGTGCCTGGGGCACCCCCCATGGAGCCGAATAACGCCTCGAAGAAGTCGGAGAATCCGAAACCACCCAGGTCCTCAGTGCCGAAGTCAGTGGTGTACACCCTCTGACCGGCGGCAGGGCCGGCCTGGGCGCCACCGAACCACTGGCTCCAGTCGAACCCGCCGGCATTGGCACCACTCCGCTGCCACTGCTCCCAGCTGCTACCCAGCTGGTCGTACTTGCGCCGCTTCTCGGGATCGGAAAGGACGTGATAGGCCTCGTTGATCTCTTTGAAGCGGTTGGCCGCTTCCTTGTCATTGGGGTTCACGTCCGGGTGATGCTTGCGCGCCAGCCGGCGATAGGCCTTGCGAATGTCATCGTCGCTGGCGTCCCGGCTCACTCCCAGTATCTTGTAGTAGTCCTTGTATTCCATCCCCGACTCACCGGATTCTCATGCGCGGCATTCTAGCATGTGAGTGTCTCCCAGTCAAGTAAGTTGAGTGGGCGCTACTCAAGTAGGAGCTCACCCCCGCAACGCCTCAGGGCCGGGGGGACGAGTGCTGAGACGAGCACCGCCGCTCAGTCTCTTCGCTGGCCTCAGACTACGAGAGCAAGCCCCGACTACACCGCATCCACAGCGTTCCTTGGAGGACTGCGCGCGCCCACGGGTGGCGTGTTCCGACCTGCCCACCGCGCCTGCCGCACCCTCTATGTGAGGAGTGCGCGCGCCCACGCGCGCCATGTCTCCGCACGGCCAGCGCGCATGGGCACGGGCACTGCTCAAGGGGGAGTCAAACCACATCGCCTTGCCCCCGCAGCCGGCCGAAGAGCGGGCTCTGGGAGCCTAACCCGAGAACGGCCGGGAGGGGCGGACGCCTCCATCCGCCCGAGGGCAGACACGGTGGTCTGCCCCTACCACACCGTTTACGTTCTCTTCGGTACCTCCAGGGCATGAGCTCGGCGTAGAGGCCGCCCGCGCGAGAGCACGCCGTGCCACTGCCATCTGAGCACACTCGCTCCCCCCGGCCCTGAGCTCTTGCCTGCCCTCGTTGTGCCCCCTGGCCCGGCGATGCTACAATAGGGCTGAGCCCTTGGGGCGTCGCCAAACGGTCAAGGCAGCGGCCTTTGGAGCCGCTGTCCCGAACCCGAGGCCCAACCACCCCCTACCCCTAGTCTCCCACAGACCTCCCCAGCCCTACCAGTAGTATGCCCCCACCCAGAACATCCGTTCGTGTAGCTTCCGTGTAGCATCACCGGTCACAGCAAGTTGTGACCCAGCCGGGGCGAAAGGAGCCGACATGGCACGCAGAAGCCCCGGCGAAGGCAGTATCTACCAACGAACAGACGGACGATGGGTGGCCTCCCTCAGCCTGGAGGGCAGGCGACGCACCGTCTACGGCGCTACCCGCAAAGAGGCGGCGGAGAAGCTGGCCGCCCTCAAGCGACAGGCCGGCGCCGGCACTCTGCCCGCTCCGGGGCGGCGCACCGTGGCCGACCTGGTGGCGGCCTGGCTGGGGGCGGTCAGTCCCCAGCTCAAGCCCCGCACCCTGCACGACTACCGCCAGGAGATGGAGCTGCACGTCCTGCCCGCCCTGGGCCGGGTGCGGCTCTCCCAGGTCAGCCCCGACCGCATCCAGTCCCTCTATGCCGCCGTCCAAGGGCGGGGACACCACCGCCTGGCCCAGCGCCTCCACTGCCGGCTGCACCGGATGTTCCGGCTGGCAGTGGTCTGGGGCTGGATGGCGGACAACCCTTGCGACAAGGTGTTGCGCCCCCAGTATCAGGCTCCCCGGCAGGACGTGTGGAGCCCGGAGGAGCTGGGTACCTTCCTGGCCGGCACGGCAGGCCATTGGTTGCAACCCCTATGGGTGGTGCTCCTCACGTCCGGCTGTCGGCTGGGGGAGGCGCTGGCTCTGGAGTGGACGGACGTGCAGGGCAGTGTGGTGAGCATCACCAAGGCCGGCCAGCACATCCGGGGGGAGTGGGTAGTGACGACGCCCAAGACGAAAGCGGGGAGCCGCACCATCTCATTGCCACCGGAGGGAGTGGCGGCCTTGCGGCGCCAGAGAGCTCTGCAGGCAGAACGGCGGCTACGGGCCGGCCCCCACTGGCATGACTCCGGGCTGGTGTTCACCGGGGAGGCAGGACAGCCCCTCCAGGGGAGCACCGTGGCCCGTGCCCTCCAGAGGGCCTGTGAGGCCGTCGGGGTGCCGAAACTGACTCCTCATGGCCTGAGACACCTGCACGCCAGCCTACTCCTCAGCCAGGGACTGCCCTTGCCCGAAGTGTCCCGGCGCCTGGGCCACGCTCACAGCGGCATCACGGCCCAGGTGTATTCCCACGCCCTGGCCAGCGACGACAGTGCCGCTACCAGGGCCATAGAGCGGGCTCTGTCGGGGAGCCGGTAGGAATGGCCGCTAGAGGCCGCTGAGAGGCCGCCAGAGGGCCGTTCTGGGCCCTCCGAGACATATCCATCATGAGGAGGTGGGAACATGGACTTTCTAATGGGTCTACCGGGCTACGTCATCAATGTCTGGAACTGTCGTGCTGCGGTGGGGCGCTGGGAGGGCAACGTCCTCAAGGAGGCGCTCAACTGGGAGGAGCTGGAGGAGGAGGCCATCGAGGCTATCGAGGAGCTGGGCGGAGCGGTGAACATGAGCAGCCTCTATCCCTGCCCTGCGGAGCTGGCAGAAAGGGGGGTTTGGGATGAACCAGAGACAGCGTGAGCAAGCCCTAGCCCGCCAGGACGCCAGAGCGGAGTACTACCAGCGCCGCCTGGAGGCCGGCCATCGCAATCAGGCGGTGCTGACCCGCTGGCGCCGTGAAGTTCTGAAAGCCAAGGCCCTGGCTGCCTGCCTGAGGGATGGGCGCCGGCGGGGACCTTGGGATGCCTACCTGGAGGAGGTGCGAGGATGAGAATCGAGGCCTTGCCGGAGGAGGAGAGGACGCCCTATTGGCGCAACTCCTACCATTCTGGCCGCATGGTGATTCTGGCCGAGAGGCTCCTGGAGAAGGCCCAGGAGGCCGGGCTACTGCCGGGGCGCAAGGTGGCGGCTGTCATCGGCCACCGCTTCTGTGGCGGGGCGCCGGACGACTTCAGCCTGAGGGGTTTCGGCCCCACCGAGCACGTGTACACAGTAGAGCTGGATGATGGCAGCATCGTCAAGCTGGGAGACAACAGCTATCCGGCCCTCCTGGGAGTGGTGCGGGAAGGGGGGCAACCATAGTGCGCAAAAGTGCACACAGCGTGCGCAGAAGTGCGCACCTCTTTTGGAACATATGGAAGTGCAATGCGCTTATGTGGCGACCGAGCCGGACCGTAGGCGCCAGAAGTATCCGCTAGGTGTACGGCTGTCACCGCCTCGACGGAGTAGCATCCCCGTGCTAGACTTACGCCACGCAAGAGAGAAGCCCCACGGGTGGGAGCCCTGGGGCTATGGCTGAGGCGGGCACAGCGCCCCAGCAAGGGAAGGGTAATCGACAGAGCCCGCTTCAGCAAGCACATTGCTGGGGCGGGCTCGTTGCGTTGGGGGTGGGCCATGGGCAAGTGGGTGATGGGCTGCCATGAGAGGTACAGCGACAAGTGGAGCATCCACCTTGTCGTATGGCAGGTGCCCGACGGCCAGCAGCCAACCTGGGACATGCTCGCCGCTGCTGGCCTGGAGCGGACGTGCGAAGGGTGTCAGGTTAACTGGGGCCACGACGCACCTCGGTGCCACCGCTCTATGTTCTGGACTGACGATGGCGGCAGACTACTCTCCAATGGGGAGAGCACGTCTGGGCTCCTTCGCTGGCAGCTCTTGATGCACGAAGTGAGAAGGGAGTCATTCATTGCGTGGCCCGAGCTCCTGGCAAGGGCCACTGAAGGCCCAGCCGAAGCGGGGCAGCCAAGGCACGAAGGGCCCGCAGAGTCTTGCTGGTACCGGATACCGTGGCAGCCAGGCAGGCCCGTTCCCCTCGTCGAGGGTGCGAGTGGGGTTACGCCGCCGCTGACGCTGCGCCTGAGCCTTGACCAGGAGGCGGCGGCCCAAGCCCTGGAGCAACACTACTTTCGGGAAGGTGGCCTATCATACTGGCCGCCCCTTCTCAGGGAGCAATCTGTGTCCGGCCTTCTGCGCTTTCGTTTGGGCCAGATACCAGGCGGGCCGGTCATCGAGTTCAGCAAGAGTGGGGTGGGCTGTGTGCTCACCATACTGCCCAACGACTCGCACGACTGGGGCTTTCGTGTTGGCCACCCTGTGAAGGGCGTCCTTGGCCAGGGCATGCTTGCTGCTGACGATTACCCCCCGCTGGTTAGGTGGTGCGAGCGCTTTGCCGAGCACCTGAGGCTGGAGGGGCATGTACTAGAGGGCAATACCCCCGCCGAGGCCGGCCCTATGGAGACCGAGGGGGAGGCCGAGGCGAAAGACAGGCCGAAGCGGGGCGCTCCCCGGATGGAAGAGCGGGAAGACTGGGCAGAGCGGTGCCAGAAAGCCAGGCGCTATGAGCGACTGATAGCTGAGGGTAAGCACAACGCCATAGGCGCTGCTGCCGTTGTGGGGCTGCCGCCCAGTACCGTGCGGCGCATCCAGCAAAGGATGAGGGAGCTGGGCGAAAACCAATAAAGCCAATATCGCTCATTTAACAATTTTTGTTATCTGGCTTGTGGTAGCCTCCTGGCAAACGCTCAGGAGGTTTCGCTATGTCGGCGAGTCTGCATCAGATACGTGTCCCGCTCCTCATTCGAGTGGCGCTCACCGAGCTAGCCGAGCGGCGCCAGCAGTCTGAAGACGAGGTGCTGGAGTCACTCATTCGGGACGCCGTGCGGCGGGAGCTGCTGGGCGAGGAGCCGGAGCCCGAGCGGGAGGCCACACCATGCCCCCGCTGAAAAGAAGTGCCCCCGGCTGGCAGGCCAGGGGCGGGCAACGGAACACAGACGGCGGAGACCGTCATCCCCATTCTAGCGGCACCCCGGTCCGCAATCAATCTGGCAAGGTAGTGGGCACGGTCGCCAGTGGCGTGCTCCGCAAGCGGGTGCGAGCCCGTGAGCACTTCCTGCGCACCCCGCCGGCCATCGCCTGGGATGTACGGACCCTCCTGGATGCTCAGCACCTTGGGGCCCTGGCTACCGAAGTCACGGACACCGACTCCGGCCGGACATACAGCGCACCTCTAGGGCTGTTCTGGAGCAAGGGCATACGCCTGAATCGGGGGCATGGTGAGCAGTTAGCGCTACCGCTGGCGCTGTGGAAGGTCTCCGACCCTGGGGAGCCGGCAGTGCGCCAGCTGGGGCTCTTCGAGGCGGTGATGCCGTGACTGACCTACTGCAAGCCATCCTGCCCCACCTGAACCGTGGCGACTGTCCCGACGACAAGTGGCCAGACAGCAAAGGCGACTATTGGCCCCTGTCGCCGCTCCGAGCGGACCGTAGCAGCGGCAGCTTCTCTGTCGGACCGAAGGGCTACGTTGACTTCGCCACAGGGGACAAAGGCAGCCTTCGGCAGCTTGCCGAGAAGTTAGCGCCCGTAAGTAGCGTTGCAGTGTTGCAGTGTTGCACGGGGGGTAAGAACACCCCCCCTCCCCCCCTCACTCTGGAAGCTTACGCCGAGGCCAAGGCCCTGCCGGTGCCCTTCCTGGAGGTCCTAGGGGTGGGGACGGTGCACCTCAAGGGCCGTCCAGCCCTGAGCGTTCCCTACTATGACGCCGATGGTACCGAGACGGCGGCCCGGCTGCGGCTGAGCCTGACCGGCAAGGACCGCTTCCGTTGGCGCAAGGGCTCCAAGACCATGCCCTATGGCCTCTGGCGGCTGGACAATGCCCGCCAGGCCGGCTATGTGGTCCTGGTGGAGGGGGAGTCCGACACCCAAACGCTCTGGTACCATGACGTCCCCGCCCTGGGCCTCCCCGGCGCCAGTACCTGGAAAGCGGAGTGGGCCACCTACCTAGAAGGGCTGACCGTCTACGTGTGGCAGGAGCCGGACGACGGTGGGCACAGGTTTGCCGCCAAGGTGGGCCAGTCGCTCCCCGACGCCCGCATCATCACGGCGCCGGATGGCCGTAAGGATATCAGCGAGTGTCACCTACTGGGCGAGGACGTGCCGGCGCTGATGCAGCGCCTCATGGCAGAGGCCAGGCCATATCGGGAGATAGCCGCCAAGCAGGTGAGCCAGGAAGCAGCAGCAGCCAAGGCCAGGGCGGGGCAACTGCTGACCCAGCCCGACATCCTGGGTGCCTTCGCCGAGCACTGCCGCCGGGCCGGCCTGGTGGGAGAGGAGCGCAACGCCAAGCTGCTGTACCTGGTGCTGACCACCCGGCTGCTAGACAGGCCGGTGAGCGCCGTAGTGAAGGGCCCCAGCGCCGGCGGCAAGTCCTTCGCCGTCCAGACGGTCCTGGATGCCTTTCCGGATTCGGCGTACTACGCCCTGTCCAGCATGTCCGAGAGGGCTCTGGCCTACAGCCAGGAGCCCCTGTCGCATCGCATGCTGGTACTCTATGAGGCAGCGGGCATGGCCAGCGACTTCGGCAGCTACCTGCTCAGGACGCTCCTCTCCGAGGGGCGCATCCGCTACGAGACTGTAGAGAAGACTTCTGAGGGCCTGGTGCCCCGGCTTATCGAGCGGGCCGGGCCCACCGGCGCCATCCTCACCACCACCTGGGCCAGTCTGCACCCGGAGAATGAGACCCGGTTGCTATCCCTCACTGTCAAGGACACCACCGAGCAGACCGCTGCCGTCCTGGCCACGCTGGCCGACCGGGCCAACGGCAAAGGGCCGGCGGACTCGGACCTGACGCCCTGGCACGCTCTGCAAACCTGGCTGGAGCTGGCCGGTTGCCGGGATGTGACCATCCCCTACGCCCTCGACCTGGCGTCCCTGTGCAACCCTGCCGCCGTGCGGCTGCGGCGGGACTTCGGCGCCCTGCTGAACCTCATCAAGGCCCATGCCATCCTGCACCAGACCCAGCGGGAGCGGGACGCTCAGGGGCGCATCGTCGCCACTCTGGCCGACTACGCCGCCGTGTATGAGCTGGTGGCGGACCTGGTGAGCGAAGGGGTGCAGGCTACGGTGAGCCCCACGGTGCGGGAGACTGTCGAGGCGGTGGTGGAGCTAAGCCACGGCGGCGAGGACCCCGTGAGCGTTGGCCGCCTAGCCGACCTTCTGGGCCTGGATAAGAGCACTGTCAGCCGCCGGGTGCGGGTGGCTACTGAGCTCGGCTACCTCGTGAACCTGGAGGACCGACGGGGCAAACCCGCTCGGCTGCTGCCGGGCGAGGACCTCCCCGAAGAGAAGCCTATTCTTCCGACTCCGCAGACTCTAGCCGCCGTCGTCGCAGGGGGGGAGGGGGGTGTTCTATCCCCCCCAACAACCGTGCAACACTGCAACACTGCAACCGACGCTGCCCCCTTCACCCCCTCCGCCGAGTGGCAGGACCTGCCCGATGGATACGTTTGCCCGCCCGGTGTGGAGTGGCGAGTCAACCTGACCACGGGGAAGAATCAAGCGCGCTGGCCGGACATGGCCGCCAGGGCGGAACACCAGGCAGCGGAACAGAGTGAGCCAGTGACCCAGCTTGAGGCGCCCTCTGGGCGGACCTGTCTGGACTGCGGCAGACCGGTGCCGTGGCCCCGTACGTACTGCAATGCATGCCGGGAGGCAGCCCTGGCAGCTGAGGAGCCACTATGAGCAAGCCCCGTGGCTCTGTTCCCCGCACAGTGTCGGCCTGTGTGCCCCAGGGCGCTGCTCAGCCGGCAGTCAGACGCTGTCTGCTCTGTGGGGCGCCGGCAACCATCCTCGGTTGCTTCGTGCCGCACCAACCCGAACGGTGGGGACTGACCTCGGAGGCGCCGGCGCCGGGCACGTTGAGAACCGTCTGGTACGGCCTGTGTGAGAACTGTGCCCGTCCAGGAGTGCAGTACGTGGTGGAAGACCGGCTTCAGGCGAAGCGCCGTGCGGTGTTGAACTGACCGGAGATGTCCGAAAACGTCCGGCCTGGTTCCGGTTCCCGCCGTATGTGCCATGCCAGCAGCAAGCCACTACAGGGCAGGAAATGGGCTTTCCGTGCAGTGAGCCCGGCACCAGACAGACAGGAACGGGCCAGAATTGCAATGTACTGAGTGCATCATGCTGGCCGGAACCGGACACGAAAGGGGGGAGGCATGAGCGAGTCCGTGCTGGCCGTGGCAGCCCTGGGGCTGCTGGCCTGCCTGGCGGTGGTCTTGGAATGGTGGTCACGCCGTCGCTGGCTGAGGCGGGTGACTGCAACGCCTTGGAAAACTCAACATGAGCGACCCGAGCATTACTGGAACGCCTTGGGGGTGGAACAATGGCCTACCTGAGCGCTGAGGAGCTGTGCCGGAGGTCCGGCCTCTCCCCGGACGACCTGGAGCGGCTGCAGGAGGCGGGGCTGTTGCGCCCCGACCGCCCCGGAGGCCGCTACCGCCCCAAGCTGGCGAGCTGGGCCACCAAGCTGGCCTACCTGCTGGGCGAGGGGTGGAGCCTGAGAGAAATCGGAGCCTGGGCCCGGGGGCGGTGGCAGACTCCCGACCCCCGGCAGTGGCCCCCGGAGCGAGAGCGGTGGCGGTGACGGGGGCGACCCCAAGGAAGCAGGGACGCCCCAAAGACGTAGTAGGCGACCGGCTGCGCCTCGGCGACACGGCCACGCTGGCGGTCACGGTGCTTCGCCTGTGGACCGATGCGGACGCCGCCAGGAAGGCCGGCGACGACGGCAGGCGGTGCGACCTGCTCACCCCTTCGGGCCAGCTGCTGAGCAATGTGCCGGTATCCGAGCTGGTGCCGGCAGAGGAGGCGCCATGAGTGAAGCCACCTGGAAGGCCACCGAACGGGCCGTGGCCACCCGCCTGGGTGGCCGTAGAGTCCCTATCACTGGCAGGCAACGGGGAGACGTGCCCGATGTGGCCCACGAGTGGCTGAGCATCGAGGTGAAGCACCGGAGGGCCCTGCCCCAGTGGCTGACCGAGGCCATGAGTCAGGCGGTGGCCGCTGCTGGAGTCTCGCAGTTGCCATGCGTAGTGCTGCACGAGGCCGGCTCCCGCCACGATGGCGACCTGGTGGTGCTGCGGTTGGGCGACTTCTGCGACTGGTTCGGGGACCTCCCCGTTGGCTCGGGCCATTAGCGGGAATTGTCCCGCTTCTATCCTCGTTCTGGACTACAATTGCTAACATTCGGGGGCAACCATGACTGACACCTGGGGTGGCGCCCACGACTACCACCGGCTGGCCACCCGCTGGCCGGACTCCCGTGCCCGCACGTACCGGCTGCGTGAGGAGACCATTGCCGCTCTGGACCGGCTGGCCGTCAGTCACAGGGTAGGAGTGTCCGACCTGGTGGACTTCCTGCTGGCTGAGGCCGTGCGGCAGGCGGAGACGGGCGAGCTGGCCATCCCAACACGGGAAGCAGGCCTGCGGGTAGTGGATAGGCGAGGGTAGGGCGTCGCCATCGCCAGACTGGTCCGATGCCGGGACCGTGGCGGGGGTCTCACTCGTATGACCGCAAAATTCACAAAGGGGGGTATCACGCTGCCCGTCTGAGTGGCCCTAGAGCCCCTGCCACTGACAATAGGCCTGACATTCCGGCGTGAGGCGTTCCGCACTAATGGGCTGTTGACGCCCTGGCTGACTGGGTGTAGACTGTGGCCACCTTACCAAGCGAAAAGCCCCGGCGCTGGTGTTAGCAGCCCAGGGCATGGCCAGTCAGGGTGAGCTGACTGACACCGACAGGATACCACATCGGCCCGTCAGCTACCACACTGGCGGGCTTCGTGCTTCTGGGCCAGAACGGGTGTTCTGACAGCATCAGTGTAGCATCGTGTAGCATGAGGCTGTCGGAAGGGCACACCAGCACTGGGGCGGTTTGTGCGGCCAGGAAGGGCGATTGCAGCACTCCCAGGGCCAGGAGCACACCCTTGTGCCCCCTGGCCCGGCGATGCTACAATAGGGCTGAGCCCTTGGGGCGTCGCCAAACGGTCAAGGCAGCGGCCTTTGGAGCCGCCATCTGGAGGTTCGAATCCTCCCGCCCCAGCCTTCTTCAGCGGGACCCCGGCCACACCATGGGCCGATCGTCTCACCACCTCAACCCATCCGAGGCCGCCACACATGGAGCTTTCGGTACTCATCCTCGCCGCCGGCAAGAGCACCCGCTTCCGCTCCCGTACCTCCAAGGTGCTCCACCCCCTGGCGGGCCGGCCCATGATCCTGTACAGCGTGGACGCCGCCCAGACCTTCTCCCCCTACCCACCCACCCTCGTCGTGGGCGACAACGAGCTCCAGCTGCGCGCCCTCCTGGGCGACCGGGTGCGCTATGTGCGTCAGGACCAGCCGTTAGGCACCGGCCACGCCGTCCTCCAGGCAAGGGAAGCTCTCCAGGGCGAGGGCGATGCCGTGCTCGTGAGCTTCGGCGACATGCCTCTCCTGCGCCGAGAGACGCTCGAGGCAGTGGTGGACCGCTACCGGCAGCTGCGCCCCACCATCTCCATGCTCACCGTAGTGTCCGAGGATTCCATGGCCTACGGCCGCGTGATACGCGACGCCTCCGGCGGTGTGGTGGCAGTGGTGGAGGAGGCGGTAGCTTCCCCCGAGCAGCTGGCCATCAAGGAACTCAATTGCAGCGTCTACTGCTTCGACGCTGCCTGGCTGTGGGACAACCTCCCCTTCCTGCAGCCCAGCCCCAAGGGGGAGCTCTACCTGACCGATATGGTGGGCATGGCCGTCGCCCAGGGCCGGCGGGTAGAACCCGTGGTCACCTACGACGCAGATGAGGTCCTCGGGCCCAATAACCGGGTGCAACTGGCCCAGGCAGAACGCGTGCTGCGACGGCGCATCAATGAGGAGCTAATGCTCTCGGGCGTGACTCTGTTGGATCCGAACACCACCTACGTGGACCACGGAGTGAAGGTGGGGCAGGACACCACCATATGGCCCAACACCTTCCTCAGCGGCCAGACCACTGTGGGCGAGGACTGCCACATCGGCCCCAACACGTTCGTGCGAGACTGCCACATCGCCGACCGCTGCACCGTGCGGGCTTCGTTCGTCGAGGGAGCTCGAATCGCCGAGGACTGCTCCATCGGACCTTTCGCCCGCATCAGGCCGGGAACCACCCTCGACTCAGGGGTGCACATGGGGTCGTTCGGAGAAGTCAAAGGCTCCCACCTGGGCCAGCGGGTGCACATGGGGCACTTCTCCTATGTGGGAGATGCCGAGGTAGGGGCGGAGGCCAACATAGGCGCTGGCGCGGTGACCTGCAACTACGACGGAGAGACCAAACACCGGACCCGGATCGGGGAGCGCGCCTTCGTGGGCAGCGGCAGTATGTTGGTGGCACCGCTGGAGATCGGGCCGGGCGCAGTCATTGGAGCCGGCTCCGTGGTCACCCACGACGTCCCGGCGGGAGCGCTCGTCTATGGCGTGCCGGCCCGGCCGCGGCGGGGTTAGTCACTCAGGGTGTCGAACGTCTCCCCCGAGGGAAGACTCTGCGGGTGCATCATCCTCGCCTGCGACCGCTGTTCCAGCCCCTCGGCATACTCGCTCAGGCGCCGCAGAGCGCCGGTAAGACGCTCGTCCCCCAGGCCACCGGAGAACCGCGAGCGACATTCCATGACCCGCAGCACCAGGTCACGCAGAACCTTGTACTCGTAAGACGACAGGTTCAGCCGACGGCCCCGATAGGCCGCCGAGCGCCGTACCAGGTCCATGGACAGCTGCCCCTCCCAGAGAGTCGGATGCTCCCGATGAAAGCTGGGACGCCGCAAGAGCGCCAGCAGCCTGGCCAGGAGCTCCGCGCGGCTCAGCCCGGGCGCCAAGCACATGTCAGCCCCGGCATTCAACACCCGCACCCGGTCCTCCACTTCGCCCCGCCCCACCACCACGATCCGACGCTGTCCCGGTCGTTCGCCCGCTAGCTGGGCGATGTCCGCCTGGCTCACCTCGGCCAAGTCGTCCACCTGCACAAGCACTAGGGAGGCGGCGGACTTCTCCGCGCTGCCTATGCAGGCACCGCCTCCCCACTCCACCATGGAGACACTGAAACCCCTCTGGGCCAGTTCCTCGCTGAGGCCGCCGTAGTTCTCCGGCCGCTCCGCCAGAACCAGCACCTCGGGGGGCACCCTTCCCTCCACTCATCCGTCTCCAAGAGCACCCTTCTCACTCCAATTGTAACGCACGCATACGCTCGCATGCACCTCTTATGTCAAGTGATTCATTAGAGCCTGGTTAGAACGGCATCAGGCCCAGCCCTTTGCCGCCCCTTTGGGCCGGCTGCTATAATCGCGCCGACCTTGGGGGGAGGCTCGTATGCCGGGAGACACGCTGTATGACCTGGTGGTCCTAGGGGGAGGCCCCGGGGGATACTCCTGCGCCCTGCGTGCTGCTCAACGCGGCCTCCGGGTGGCCTTGGTGGAGAAGGATCGGATCGGCGGGGTCTGCCTCAATCGAGGCTGCATTCCTACCAAGGTAGCCCTTCAGGCGGCCGCCTTCATGCGTGGTCCTGCTGCTGCCGCGCCCTTCGGCGTCTCCCTGGGCCCGGCGAAGCTGAACCTCCCTGCCCTAAGGCAGCACCAGGCCAAAGTGGTGCGTTGGCTTACCTCCGGCGTGGAGGCCTTGCTCTACCAACGTGGGGTCGAAGTCTTCCCGGGAGACGCACGTCTGGCGCCGGACGGCGTGGTGGGCATTCGGGGCCAGGAGGGGCACAGGACCGTCCGGGGCTCCATTCGTGTCATCGCCACCGGCTCGCGCGAGCGCCAACTTCCTCAGCTTCCCATAGACGGAGCGCGCGTGCTTGGCAGCACCGAAGCTCTCGCCCTGGAGGAGCTCCCCGGCGCCATCGCGGTGGTGGGTGCCGGCGCCGTGGGCACCGAGTTCGCTTCCATGTTTGCCGACTTCGGCTCCGAGGTGACGCTCATCGAGGCGCTTCCTCACATCCTCCCCCTGGAGGACCGCGAGTGCGCCGAGGTGGTGGCCCAATCGCTTGCCAGCCGCGGGGTGCGCATCCTGACCGACGCTCCCGTCCGTGCCGTAGGGCAGTCCGGCGGTCGCGTCCTACTAGAGTGCCAAGCCCAGGGGCAGGCGGTTCGAGTCACCGCGGACAAGGTCCTAGTCGCCGTGGGACGGGTCCCCAACACCGACGACATCGGCCTGGAGGAACTGGGGGTGCGACGCGTCCGGGGGTTCATAGAGGTGGACGCCGACCTGCGCACCTCGGTGCCCGACCTGTACGCCATCGGGGACTGCGTTCCGACGCTCGCCCTGGCTCATGTCGCCGCGGCTGAGGGCAAGCACGTGGCTGACCTCATCGCGGGAGGCCGGCCCCGGCGGCTGGATCAGGAGACCATGCCCCGTGCGACGTACGCCCATCCCGAGATAGCCAGCGTGGGCCTAACCCAGGAGCAGGCAGAGAGTCAGGGTCTGGACGTGGCCGTCACTCGCTACCCTCTGCGGGCCAACGGTAAGGCTGCCATCTACGGCGAGATCGAGGGTATGGTGAAGATCGTCGCCGAGGAGGACACCCACGTGGTTCGAGGGGTGCACATCGTGGGCCCCTCGGCCTCCGAGCTGATCGCGGAGGCTGCCCTGGCCATGCGGTTGGAGGCCACTGCCGCCGAGATAGCCGCCACCGTCCATGCCCATCCTACAGTGTCGGAGGCGGTCCTGGAGGGTGCCGAGTCCCTCCTCGGAGTGGCCACCCACGCTGGATGACCGCGCCGTTGGCCTCGAGGCACGCCGGCCGTTACACTGAATCCACGGGCAGGTTGCCGCTCGTCCTTTCCGGCATCGGGCGGGCGGGGGCAGTCCCCTGCGCTCGCCCTGGGGCGCAGGTACCGGGGCCTGTTCTCGCGGCACGGCATACGGCCAAACCGGTGGCGAGACAGCGAGGCACCACCGCCGTGTCGGCGTGGTCGCAGAGGGCGAAGCCTTGGCCGCGACTTCCATCCAGGGCAGTTGGTTGCCGAAGGAGAGACGAACCTTGAGAGAGCTGCATCGAGTGACCCTGATACCGGGGGACGGGACCGGCCCCGAACTGGTGAGTGCCGCTCGACTGGTCCTGGAGGCCACCGGGGTCGCCTTCGAGTGGGAGGTGGAGGAGGCCGGGTTGCCCGTGTACGAAGACGAGGGCACGCCTCTGCCGGACAGGGTCCTGGATTCAATTCGCCGCACCCGAGTCGCCCTCAAGGGGCCCATCACCACCCCGGTAGGAGGCGGCTTCCGCAGCGTCAACGTCAGCCTGCGCCAAGCCCTAGACCTGTACGCCAACCTTCGGCCCGCCAAGAGCTATCCCGGCGTGCGTTCCCGCTATCAGGGGATAGACCTGGTGATAGTGAGGGAGAACACCGAGGACCTCTACGCTGGCATCGAGCACGATGTCATACCGGGCGTGGCTGCCGAGTCCATCAAGGTCATCACCCGGCCCGCCTCCGAGAGGATCGTGCGGTTCGCTTTCGACTACGCCCGGCGGCACGGACGCCGCTGTGTGACAGCCGTGCACAAGGCCAACATCATGAAGCACACCGACGGGCTCTTCCTGGCCGTGGCCCGCGAGGTGGCAGCCGACTACCCCGACCTCGAGTTCAACGATCGCATCGTGGACAACATGTGCATGCAGCTGGTCCAGCGGCCGGAGGAGTACGACGTCCTCGTCCTGCCCAATCTGTACGGAGACATCGTGAGCGACCTGGCCTCGGGCCTGGTGGGCGGGTTGGGAGTGGCGCCTGGCGCCAACATCGGCCAGGACATCGCCGTATTCGAGCCCGTACACGGCTCCGCTCCCAAGTATGCCGGCCAGGACAAGGTCAACCCCACCGCCACCATCCTCAGCGGCATGATGATGCTGCGCCATCTGGGCGAGGAGGCTGCTGCGACAGCGGTGGAGCAGGCGGTGGCGGACGTAATCGCCGCCGGGGAGTACGTAACCTACGACCTCAAACCCAGCCGGGACGACCCTACAGCGGTGGGAACGCGGCGCATGGCAGAAGCCATCGCCGAACGAGTGCGGCAGATCCTGGCAGCGCCGCAATCCCGCATGGCAAGGCAGTAGCCGCTATGCCCAGGGTAGCATTCCAGGGGGAACACGGAGCCTACTCCGAGGAGGCCGTCCGCCAGCACTTCGGTCCGGACGTCGAGCCCATCCCTCAGCCTTCCTTCGGCGACATCATCGCCGCCGTCCAGGGCGGGCGGGCCGACCGAGGCATGCTGCCCATCGAGAACGCTGTGGCCGGCTCGGTCATAGCCGCCTACGATCTCCTTCTCGAGAGTGATCTCAAGATCGAGGCGGAGGTATTCCTGCGCGTGCGCCACTGCCTGCTGGCCCCTCGCGGCACTCGGATGGAGCAGATCCGAGTGGTGCGCTCGCACCCCCAAGCTCTGGCCCAGTGCGAACGCTATCTGGCGGCCCGAGGCTGGGAGCCCCAGCCAGCCTACGACACCGCTGGCGCGGCCAAGGACCTGGCTGCTAACCCCGAGCCGGGCGTCGCCGCCATCGCCAGCCGCCTGGCGGCGGAGATCTACAACCTTGAGGTCTTGGACGTAGGCATCGAGGACTACCCCTTCAACTACACCCGGTTCTTCGTTCTGGGCCCCTCTACCCCGGAGCCCACCGAACGTAGCAAGACCTCCCTGGTGCTGGCCCTGCCCCATCGCCCCGGCGCCCTCTACGAATGCCTGGGCGAGTTCGCTACTCGTGGCATCAACCTTACCAAGCTGGAGTCGAGGCCCAGGCGTAACCGGCCGTGGGAGTACGTGTTCTACCTGGACTTCGAAGGCCACGCTGCCGACCCGGCGTGCCGAGAGGCCTTGCTTGGCCTTCTGCAACGAGCCACCTTCGTCAAGGTCCTGGGCTCGTACCCGGCAGCGAGCATGCCCGACGTCTGAGAGGCAAACAGGCACAAGGTTGGGGTGCTTGCTCCGACCAGCCAGGAGAGCCAACTCTGGCGGGCCGGTGTGGAAGAGAGCCTAGCCGCTCCCGAGCAAGGCAGTCACATGGTTGGGCGCTCGACGCTCGAGGGAGCCGCCGGGCGGCAGGACTGTGAGGAGGGCCGCCTCGACAGTCCCACCAGATGCTTGAGCCGCCGGCATGCCGGCTGAGCGCCCTGGCCTTGGCTCTCGCCACGACGGGTGGCCAGCTTGATCCTGGGGCCGTGGGTGGTAGGATAGAGTGGTGAGTCAGCATCCAAGTCGTCCTGAACCAGACAGGGCAACCGGCGGGGCTACAGGCTGAAACCTTCGGCATCGCCCCTACGGCTGAACCCGCTCGTGTCCTACGCGCGCATCGTGAGGGTGATCGGGCTCAGCGTGGCCCGTGCCGAAAGCAGCCACCCGGAGATATCTGAGCCTTCCCAGCAGTCATTTCTAGGTAGGGGCAGACGGCCGTACCCCCGGGGGAGGCACGCCCGCCTGTCGCTGCACCGGTGGGCCCCATGCATCGGTGCTGCGGTCGCAGCGTTCAGTGCATTCAGCTCGGCATTGGCACCTCGACGCTCGCGCGTCATGACCCGTCCGGGCGAAGCATGGGGGGAGAGAGAGTCGGGGTTGACGGTTCGAGCTGCTATCCCTAGACTGTTCTGGTCTTCGGGGGACAGATGTCGGTAGCCGACGAAGTCAAGCAGAGAGTGGATATCGTCGAGATCATCTCCGAGTCTGTCGTCCTGAAGAAGGCAGGCCGCCACTACAAGGGCCTCTGCCCCTTCCACCAGGAGCGCACGCCCTCCTTTGTCGTCTACCCCGAGAGCCAATCGTGGCACTGCTTTGGCGCCTGTGGCGAGGGAGGGGACGTCTTCACCTTCGTGCAGAAGATGGAGGGTGTGGAGTTCGGGGAGGCGCTGCGCATTCTGGCCCAACGGGCCGGCATGAGCTTGCACCCGCAGACTCCCGAGATGATTCAGGAGGCGGAGGAGAGAGACCGACTGCTTGAGCTGCTGGACCGGGCGGCCGCTTTCTTCGCCGATCACTTGCGTGGCCCCCAGGGGGACTCGGCTCGGCAGTACCTCGCCCGGCGCGGGGTGACCGAGGCCACGGCGGACCACTTCCAGCTAGGCTACGCCCCCGACTCGTGGCGGGCTCTGATCACCCGCATGACGGCCGAGGGTTACACGCACCAAGAGCTGGTGGAGGCGGGGCTGGTGGTGGAGCGGGAGGGAGATGACCCCACTCGCGTCGGTGCCCGCGCCTACGACCGTTTCCGCAACCGCCTGATCATACCCATCGCCGATGCCCGTGGACGCGTGGTCGGCTTCGGGGCCCGCGCTCTGGACTCATCCCTGCCCAAGTACATTAACTCCCCTCAGACGCGGGTCTTTGACAAGAGCAGACTGCTCTACGGGCTGGACAAGGCGCGCCGGGCGATCGTCGACGCCGGCTTCTCCGTCATCGTCGAAGGCTATCTGGACGTCATCTCCCTCCACCAGAGCGGTTACCGCAACGTGGTTGCGAGCATGGGCACTGCCATCGGCGAGCCCCACTTGCAGGCCCTAGTACGCCTGGCCCCCCGCATCGTGCTGGCCCTGGATGCCGACTCAGCCGGCAGCGCTGCCACTCTGCGCGGCCTGTCGGTGGCCAGCGAAGCCCTCCAGGGCGAGCCTAGCCCCAGCTTCGATGGGGGGCTGCTGCGCTTCGAGCGCAAGCTGGAGGCCGAAATTCGGGTCGCCGTGTTGCCCGAGGGCAAGGATCCGGACGAAGTGGTGCGCGAGGACGCCGGCGCCTGGGAACGCCTGATTCAGGAGGCGCGCTCCCTGGTGGACTACAACTTCGAGGTGGCCCTAGCGGAGGCCGACCTGTCCGACGCCAAGGGCAAGTCGCGCCTGGCCCGCCAGCTTCTGCCCGTAATCGCCGCCATCCCCGATCCCATAGAGCGGGCCCACTACATCGAGCGCCTGGCCCGTCACATACAGGTGGATCCGGACGTGGTGGAGCAGGAGATCTCCGCCATGCGCAGGACCCGCGGCAGAGAGCTCCAGCCACCCACTGCCGATGCTCTTCGTCGCGGCCCGGCCATGAGCGCCGAGGAGTACGTGCTCGGGTTCTTGCTTCAGTCGCCCGACACTCTTGCGCTGGTGAACGGGGCCCTCGAGAACGCGGGTCTGGAGAGGTTGGAGCCCGCGGACTTCCTCGATGCGGCCAACCGCTCGCTCTTCTCCGCCCTGCTCTCCGTGGGCGCCTCCGACCGACTGGCCCTGCGCTCGTCGCTTAGCCCGGCGCTGCGGCAGCGTTACGACGAAGTGCAGCGAGTCTGGGCGCAAGCACCGGAGACGGCGGAGAGCGTGCTCACCAGGGACGGCGTGGCCGCCTGCATGCGCGTCCGAGAGCGCCGGCTTCGCCATCAACTACGCCTGCTCGAGCAGGCCTTGAGGGAGGTTGAGACAGAGGAGGAAGAGAGGAGCTTCGAGGCCGCCATCGGCAAGGCTACCCGGCAGGTCCTACTCCTGACCCGGGCCATGGCCGAGCGGTCCTCGCTGAAGGCCAAGACCTAGCCCCAGCCCCAGCTGCCACACAGCGGCCGGGTCTCTGGGACGGCACGGTGTAGCTCGAGGAGGAGACATGCGTGACCCGGTCCATAGCCATCTGGACGGCGCCCGCTCCAGACGCCCCCACGAGAGCGGCGCCGACGACCAGTTTCTGGCGTCCTCACTACTGACGACGCTGCACCCCGAAGACAGCGCTGTCTACCGCAGCCTTACTGAGCGCAACGGCCCACTTCACATCTCTTCTGATGCGGAGGTGGCGTCGCCCGCCGCGCAGGCCCGAGCCAACGCCCAGGACGAGCCGGTGGCCATTAGGGTGCCCGTGGAAATGGCCCGCGACCCCATCGCCATGTACCTGCGGGAGATAGCTCGCGTACCCCTTCTGACGCCCGAGCAGGAGCTGGCATTGGGGAAACGCATCTACCAGGGCCAACAAGCCCGCCGGCAGCTGCGGCAGGCGGCCGCTCGCAGCGACCGCGACTACGCCCGCCGGCTGGCCCTGGAGCGAGCGGTGGCCGATGGCGAGCAGGCGCGCGTGCACCTCATCCGGGCCAACCTGCGCCTGGTGGTTAGCATCGCCAAGCGATACGTTGGTACTGGGCTCTTCCTAGGGGACCTGGTCCAGGAAGGCAACTTCGGCCTCATACGCGCCGCAGAGAAGTTCGACTACCGCCGCGGATTCAAGTTCTCCACCTATGCTACCTGGTGGATCAGACAGGCCATCAACCGCTCCGTGACAGAGCACTCCCGCATAATCCGCCTGCCCGCTCACATGGCCGACCAGGCCCGCAAGCACGCCCGCACCCGCCAGCGGCTGCAGCAGTCCCTGGGCCGCGAGCCGACGGCCGAGGAAGTGGCCCTGGAGATGGGCCTGCTGAGGGAAGAAGATCAGGCCGCCATCGAAGAGGCCCGGCGAGAGCGGTCTGCGCTCAGCCCCGCCCTGAAGGCGGAGCTTCGCCGCGCTTGCGCCAAGGTGGAGCTGCTGGCCCAGGTATCGCAAGACCCGCTGTCGCTGGAGACACCCGTGGGCGAAGATGGGGGCAGCGTCATCGGCGACTTCGTCAGCGATGCCCAGGCCGCCAACCTGGTGGAGTCGGCCTCTCAGTCCTTGCTTGAGGATCACCTGCGCGACATCCTAGAGGAACTGAGCGAGCGAGAGCGGGAAGTCCTGGAGATGCGCTTCGGCCTGAACGGAGAGCCAGCCCGGACCCTGGAGGACATCGGGGTAGTGATGGGAATCTCCAGGGAGCGCGTGCGGCAGATCGAAAGCAAGGCCCTACGCAAGCTGCGCCAGCCTTGTCGAAGCAACCGACTGAGGGACTACCTCTCCTAGAAGTGGTAGCGATAGACCGAGGTGGGCCGGCGCGTCAGCGTGAAGCCCAGGGCGCGGTAGAACGCCTGCGATTGGACATTCTCGCGCTGGGTGTTCAGCGAGAGAGCGCGTGCTCCTGCGGCGGCCATCCGCTGCAGCACCTCCCGGAGCAGCCGAGTGCCGATTCCCCGTCTCTGGGCCTCACGCCGCACCGCCAGGCGGACGATGTGCCCCGAACGGCCCTGGTTGGTGCCACACACGTAGCCCAGCAGGCGTCCATCTTGCTCTGCCACCAGGAAGTACGGCATCTGGGCCAGGAACTCCAGCGTAGTCTGTCGGCCGTTCTGCCACGGCCCCTCGAAGGCGGACCAGTCCACCTCCACTACCTGATCCACATCGGCCGAGGCCGCCGGACGCACGCGACAGGACACATTGCCCTCTACGGGCAGGAAAGACCCTGGGCGATGCAGGCCCACGATCTCTCCCGCGCGCTCGAAACCAGCGCGCTGAAGGTGAGGCACCAGCCAGCGATCGTCCCCGATGAAGACGACACTGAGCGAGCCCAACGCCGCACCGGCAGACACGATCCACTCCATGGCCGGCTCTAGCACTGCGGGAGTCTGGTACCCGGGCCGTACCACCAGCCCGCGCACGGAGCTGTTGGGATTGTCCATAGTGACGTAGAAGAACCCGGCCATCCGACCGCCCTGATGCACCGTCTGGATGAGCCCAGCCTGTACAATCTGAGCCATCCTTGAGGTCTGGAAACGCAAGTGGCCCCGCTCGCTCCAGGCCACCAGCAGCCGTAGTTCGTCGACGTCCTCGGGGGTCGCCGGCCTGACTTCGGTTTCCGTCAGTACCCAGCGTTGAGCCATGACCGCGATGCTAACAGCAGCCCATTGGCACCGTCAAACTTCGGGGTGAATGGAACGTTGATGGCGCCCATGCTACTCTGTCCCCAGCCGACCTTCCCTTGCCATCTCTTTCTGATCAGCGCAGATCTGCGCCTCATCAGCGCCATCAGCGTCCTATCCTACCGCCGAGTGCCGCCAGAACCAGCCCTTCCGGGGCGAGAACAGGAACGCTAGCAGGAAGGCGGCAATGGACACCAGCACGATGGCCGCCCCCGAGGCGATGGCGGCGTAGTAGGACAGGTACAGCCCCACGATCCCCGACGCGGCCCCCACGGCCGCTGCCACCGCCATCATGCCCGGCAGCCGGCGAGCCAGCAGGAACCCCGTCGTCGCTGGCGCCACCAGCATGGCTACCATGAGAGCCACGCCCACCGTCTGCAGCGAAGCCACGATGGTGACCGCCACCAGAATGAGGAGGAGATTGTCCAGGAATCGCACCGGGAGCCGTAGGGTGATTGCCAGGGTGCTGTCGAAAGACAGGAGCAAGAACTCCTTGTAGAACAGGGCCGTCACCACCAGGACCACGAAGGCCACCGCTGCGGTGCGGGCCAGGTCGGCAGCTGCCACTCCCAGTACGTTCCCGAACAGGAAGTGGGCCAGGTCCACGGCGTAGCTGCGAGCTGTGGACATGATGGCGATGCCCAGAGCGAACATGCCGGCGAAGATGATGCCTATGGCGGCGTCCTCCTTCACCTGTCCGCCCCGCGTCACCGCTCCGATGGCCACAGACGTCACTACCGCCGCCAACAGCCCCCACCAGAAGAGCACTCCTCGCTCCCCACCGCCGACGATGTAGCCGATGGCCACCCCGGGGAGGATGGCGTGGGCCAGCGCGTCCCCGAAGAAGGCCATCCGGCGCAGCACCACGTAGGAACCGACCACCGCCGAGGTCAGCCCCACCAGAACCACAGCCACCAGCCCCCGCAGCATGAAGCTGTAACGCAGCGGCTCCAGCAGCAGGTCGGACAGATCACTCATACTCCCGCCCTTCGCAGCACTCGTCCAGGATGCCCTTGTCTGCCAAAGGGGTCAGGTGAATCTGATCGCCGTAGGCCCGGTACAGCCGGTCTGAGGTCAGGACCTCCTCAGGCCTGCCTGCCGCCACCAGCCTCCGGTTCAGCAACAGCACCCGGTCGAAACGTTCGCTCGCCAGGTTGAGGTTGTGGGTGCTAAAGAGCACAGTCACTCCCCGGGGCCGGAGCTCTCCCAGAACCTCCAAAACCTCTTGCTGCGAGGGCCAGTCCAGCCCGGCGAGTGGCTCGTCCAGGAGCATCAGCCGCGCCTCCTGCGCCAGGGCTCGGGCGATGAACGCTCGCTGCCTCTGACCGCCCGACAGCTCTCCAATCTGGCGCTCCGCCAGGTGAGCCAGGCCTACCGTCTGCAGGCTCTGCTCCACCATCTCGCGATCGGCCCGGCCAGGCCAGCGCAGCCAGCCCACGTGCCTGGTCCGGCCCATCATCACTACATCCGCTACCGAGACCGGAAACGTCCAGTCCACTTGGGTCCGCTGAGGCACGTAGGCGATACAGCAGTGTCCGGCGGGGCCAGAGCCGAAGACCTGAACCCGACCCCGCGCCGGCGGGATCAGCCCTGCAACTGCCATCAACAGAGTGCTCTTGCCGGATCCGTTGGGGCCCACCACGGCTACCTGCTCACCTAGGGTCACTTCGAAGCTGACGTCCTCAAGCGCAATCACATCACCGTAACGAACCGTCAG
The DNA here is from genome assembly GCA_013178015.1 of Anaerolineae bacterium. Taxonomy (NCBI): domain Bacteria; kingdom Bacillati; phylum Chloroflexota; class Anaerolineae; species Anaerolineae bacterium. The sequence goes on along the minus strand of JABLXR010000018.1, from coordinate 60,347 downwards.
GTTGGTCACTTCCAGGACCGCTGACCCTACCTGGTGGGCGATCGGACGCCGTAGAATCCCTACCATCGTCCTCTCTCCTACCGCAGCGCCGCGACCATGGCGGTCACGTTGAAGCGCATCAGGTCCAGGTAGGTTTCTGCCGGGCCTCCCGGCCCGCTCAGCGAACCGGTATACAGGACCACCACCTTCACCCCGGTGTCCCCAGCCAGGCGCTCGGCTAGCATAGGGTTCACTGTGGAACCCACGAATACCGCCGGCACGTCCAGCTCAACGAGCCTGCGCTCCAGTTCGGCTACCTCCCGGGCCGAGGGCTCCGCCAGGGTGCTGAACCCGGGCATCAGCGCTCCCACCTGCTCGAACCCATAGCGTTCGGCGAAGTACCCGAAGACCTGATGATCCGTCACCAGCTTGCGCCGCTCAGGCGGTATCTTCGCCACCTGCTCCGCGATCCAGGTGTCCAGCTCTCGCAACTGCTTTCGGTACATCTCGGCGTTGGCGGAGTACACCTCCGCCCGGTCCGGATCTTGCTCCGTCAGCGCCGCCTCGATGCGGTCCACCCAGAGAAGCACCCGGGTCGGATCCAGCCAGACGTGGGGGTCGGCGTCTCCCTCGGGGTGCCCCTCATCCAGCCTCCGCAATGGAACGGCCTCCGACAGGGCAACCACCGGACCGGTGGCAGCGCTGCGCACCGATGGCTCCAGGTTGGCTTCCAGGCCGGCTCCGTTGATGAACACCAGGTCGGCGGCAGCTACGGCGGCCAGATCCCGGGGTGTGGGTTCGAAGGCGTGTGGGTCAGCGCCCAAGGGCATGAGCACGACTAGGTCTATCGCCTCGCCGCCCACCGCAGCCACTACGTCTCCGACGATGTTGGTGGTAGCTACCACCGCCAACTTATCGGAAGCAGGAGCAGCAGCAGTCGCCGCCTGCAACCCGCCAGCGGCCCTGCAGCCCGTCAGGAGGATCAGCACCACGGCCCAGAGAAGTCCAGCAGAAGCCCATCGGCTCGTCGCACTAACGGTGAGCATAACAGCCCTCCCCGCTTGATTGGCTGGTGGCGGCTGCCTCCGGCGCATGGGCGGAGACCAGCATGCTTCCTGGATTCTGACAGGCGCCACAGAGGCCATAGAACTCCAGCAGGTGCCCCTGAATGGCGAAGCCAAGCCGCCGGGCCAGCCGGCCCTCCAATTCCTTGGTCACACACTCCTCAAATCCCACCACCCGACCGCACCCGGAACAGATGACGTGATGGTGGCCCTCGTCCGACCGGATGTAGCAGCGGTCCGCGTGGCCGAGGTAGATGGGGCGCAGAAGCCCCAGTGAGGTCAGTAACTCCAGGGTGCGATACACCGTCGCCCGACTCAACCCTCGGTGCCGGCGGCGACCGAGCCGAAGCAACTGGCCAGGCCGGAAGTGCTGGCCTGGAGGCGCCTCCTGCATGGCCTCCAGGACTGCCACCCTGGCTCCGGTGACGCGGTGTCCCGCCTGGCGCAACCGCTCTTCCAACGAACCATTCACGTGCGTCTCTCCAGTTGAGACTCGGTCTCAACTATGCCGGCACAGTCTTCGCCTGTCAACTGCGCCGCGAGCCGGATATGCCTAGGGAGCACACCGCGGCGTGGGCCCCTGTCCGTTCGCCGGTCGCTTGACCGACCATCTGGGGCGCACCCGGTCCGACCCGACCCCCCGGGCCGATCGTGCATCGCTCCCGAATCCCCCCAACCCGAAAAGCTCGCGCGCCTACGCGCGAGCAGGCCCCGATCAGCACCCCCGCGCCTTGGGGGCGCTGACTCCTTGCAAGGGAGCGAAACACGCCCGCTACATGCAGCCACTCGGCCAGCCGGTCCCCAACCCGATCCCATCCTGCGTCCGGCTCCCCAACCCCCCTCTCACCTTCTGCCCGTCACCCCCTCCCGTTGTCCCCCCTCGCCGGTTGTCGGCTGAGACCCTCGTCACTATAATCCCGGCGCAGCACCAAACGGCACCGACCCAGCCCGTCTCGGTGGGTTGGCTTGCGGAGGCAACTGATGAGACGAGTCGGCATCGTCGGCGCAGGTACCATGGGTGGAGCGCACGCCTACGCCTGGCGCACCACCGAGGCACAGCTGGTGGGCTTCTTCGACCTGGAGCCCCGGACAGCGCAGCAAGCCGCCGACAGGTTCGAGGTCGCCGCCTTCGCCAGTCGGGAGGCCCTCCTGGATGCGGCCGACATCGTGGACGTGTGCACCCCCACCTACACCCACCGAGAGGTGGCCATAGCCGCCCTCCAGGCGGGAAAGCACGTGATCTGCGAGAAGCCCATGTCTCTGACGGTGGACGGCTGCGGCGACATGATCCGGGCCGCCGAGGCCAACGGCGTGCGGCTCTTCGTGGCCCAGGTGGTGCGCTTCTTCCCCGAATACGCCACCGCCAAGCGGCTCACTGATGAAGGCGCCATCGGGAAGGTAGGCGTCATCCGCCTGACCCGTGGGGGCGCCCACCCGGGCACCGGCCCCCGGCAGTGGTTCGTAGAGGAGTACCGCTCCGGCGGCGTCCTCCTCGACCTCATGGTGCACGACTACGACTACGCCCGCTGGCTGGCCGGTGACGTCGAGCGGGTCTACTGCCAACGCCATCTGGGCCCGGACGCCGACTACGCCCTGGTCACCCTGCGCTTCACCAGCGGGGCTATGGCCCACATCGAGGGTAGCTGGGCCTACCCGGCCGGGTTCCGCACCGCCTACGACATCGCCGGGGACGCCGGCCTGCTCACCTTCGATAGCGCCCGGACGGCGCCCCTCCAGCTCCAGCTGAAGGAGCAGGAGTCCGGTCCCGCGGGGGTGGTGGTGCCCTCCAGCCCCCTCTTCCCCGAGGACAGCCCTTACGCCCGGGAGGTCCAGCACTTCTACCGCTGCCTGCAGACGGGCGACGAGTTCCTGGTCACGCCCCTGGATGCCATGGCCGCCGTGCAGGTGGCCAATGCGGCCCGCCAGTCGGCTCTGACCGGAACCCCGGTGGCTCTCCAGCCGTTATCCATATAGGGAGTGCAGAGATGACCCGCATAGGGATACTGAGCTTCGCCCACGTGCACGCTCCCGCCTACGCCGACTGCCTGCGCCGGCTGCCTGAGGTCGAGCTCGCCGGCATCGCCGATGAGGACGCCGAGCGTGGACGAGAGGCCGCCTCTCAGTACGGTGTGGAGTTCTACCCCGAATATGAGCCTCTGCTGGCGGCCGGCCTGGACGGCGCCATCATCACTTCCGAGAACGTCAAGCACTTGCCTCTCGCCCGCCTGGCCGCCCAGGCCGGGGTGCACGTTCTCTGCGAGAAGCCCATCGCCACCACCATGGCCGATGGGCGCGAGATGATCCGCCTGTGCCATGAGGCCGGCGTCAAGCTCATGATCGCCTTCCCCTGCCGCTACTCCCCCGCGGTGCAGGCCGTCAAGCGGGCCCTGGACCAGCGGCAGCTGGGCGACATCTACGGGCTCAAGAGCACCAACCGGGGGCAGATGCCCGGCGGCTGGTTCACCGACCGCGAGCTGGCCGGAGGCGGGGCGGTGATAGACCACACCGTTCACGTCATGGACCTGGTGAACTGGTTCTGGGGCTCGCCGGTGAGACGCGTCTACGCCGAGATCGGCCACGATCTGCTCTGGGACGAAGGCGTAGACGACTCGGGGCTGATCAGCTTCCGGCTCGAGAACGGCATCTTCGGCACTCTGGATGCCAGCTGGTCCCGGCCCGAGGTCTATCCCACCTGGGGCGACGTCACCATGGAGATCGTGGGCGAGCGCGGATGGCTCCAGCTCCACATGACTGCCCAGGAGGTCTGCCTCTACAGCGACGCCCTCGACGGCGTCTCCTGGGTACCGTGGGGCAGCGACACCAACCTGGCCCTCATCCGCGATTTCGCGGACACCGTCGCCGCCGACCGATCCCCCTGCGTAACGGGAGAAGACGGGCTGCGGGCGCTAGAGGTGGCCCTGGCCGCCTACCGCGCCGGCGAGACGGGAGCCGCTGTGGACCTGCCGCTGGAGTAGCCGTCGGCCCCTGACGGCGTCCGTCAGGGGGGCGGCGCGCACGTGCACTAGGAGGTACGTATGGAGGGAACCATCGGAATAGGCGTCATCGGATGTGGAGCCATCGCCCAGGAGGCACACCTGCCCAACTACGCCAGCCACCCTCAAGCCCGGCTGGTGGCCGTAGCCGACGTTGACCCGGACCGGGCCCAGGAGGTCGCCGTCCGTTTCGGGGTGCCCCACGTCTACAGCGACTACGCCGAGCTTCTGGCACGAGACGACATCCAAGCCGTGAGCGTATGCACTCCCAACTATCTGCACGCCGAGCAGACCATTGCGGCAGCTGCCGCCGGCAAGCACGTGCTGTGCGAGAAGCCCATGGCAGTCACTCTGGAAGAGGCCGACGAGATGATCGCCGCCGCCGACAAGGCCGGCGTCCAGCTCATGGTAGGGTTCACCCATCGCTTCTACCCCTTCAACCAGAAGGCACGCGATCTCATCGCCGAGGGCGCGATCGGCAAGCCGTACACCGTGCGGGTGCGCTTCGCCCACCGCGGCCCCTATACCTCCTGGAGCGCCAAGAGCGACTGGTTCTTCGACCCGGAGAGGGCCGGTGGAGGCGCAGTGCTCGACATGGGCATCCACGCCCTGGACATCGCCCGCTTCGTGCTCGGTCAGGAGATACGGACCGTCTCCGCCAACCTCGCCACCCTCAACCACGACATCAAGGCCGAGGATACGGCGGTGATCTCGCTGGAGTTCGCCGACGGCACGCTCGGTTACATCGAGACGGGCTGGCACTCCCACCCGGGCCCCCTGGGGCTGGAGATCTACGGCGCCCGAGGCACCATAATCGTGGACTATCGCACCCCTCTGCGCCTGTGGACGGAGGGGGAGGACTGGCAGGAGATCACCGACTTCCCCCTCGGAGGGGGGTGGCCGGCCGAGGTCCATTACTTCGTGGATGCCCTGGTTGCCGGGCGGGCCGTCAGCCCCGATGGCCACGACGGCCTCACTTCGGTGCGGGCCGCCCTGGCCGCCTACGACTCGCACCGGATGGCAGCCCGGGTCACTCTGGCCTGACCGCGTAGAAGCCCCTAGGGGCGTTTGGCCGGCGCACCGGGCCGAAGTATAATCGCCATTCACCACACCACCGACGAGCGACATCGCACTTGAGAGCCAAGGAGGGTTCCCATGGAAGGCCCGATCAGAGGGCGAGCCCTGGTGCTGTACTGTCTCCTGATTCTGGCGCTGGCCGCGGTGCCGGCGGCAGCCTGGGCCCAGGAGGGCGCCACCGAGGCACAACTGGTTCCGGACGCCTACGTCCGGGACGACGAAGTGATCCTCATCAACCGCAACGACGGCCGCCTCGTCATCCGCGACTACGCCGTGGGGCCGGGCATGCGAGACCTGGGCGGCAAGTATGACCAGTGGGGCGGTCCCTACCATCAGGTAGCCGCCGGCGACTTCAACGGCGACGGCACCAAAGAGATAGTGGCCACCGGCGGCCGCGGCGTGACCGTTCCCGGGCCGGTCCTCAACGTCTTCGACCCCTTGGTGCCCAGCGGCTCCACCGCCGTCCCTAACCCCAGCGTTAACGTCAACCCCTACGATTGGATACTGCTGGGGACCGGCGACGTGGACGGCGACGGCCGGGACGAGATCGTGGCCGTCAGGACCGCCAACGAGCCCGGCAACATCCTCGCCCGGGTTCAGTGCTACGAGCTCGAGGGCGGCGCCTGGCGGGAGAAGTGGAGCCTGCCCACCGGCGGCGCCTTCCGCAGCATGACCCTGGGCGACTTCAACGGCAACGGTAAGGCCGACGTCCTCTTCACCCGGGACTTCCGCTACGTCCTGGTCCTGGACGGTGAGAACCCCGCCTTCGAGCACTTCAGCGCCCAGATCGGCGGCATCGGCGAGTGGGACAAAATCCTCATCGGCGACGTCACCGGCGACAACTCCCGCGACCTGATCCTCCTGCGCCGGATCCAGGCCCAGAGCGGCAACTACCCCTCAGCCGTGTACGCCATCCACCCCACCGGGTTCAACACCTGGAACGACATTTTCGGCTGGGGCTTCGGCGATCCGCCCGAGGACATCCAGCTACTGGATTGGAATGGCGACGGCCGGCTCGAGATCGCGGCCATGAACACCGGCGACCTAGCCCGCATCTACATCCTGAACCCCCGCATGAACAATACCGAGCGGAACAACACTGAAGTGGAGATGTGGATCGGCGACCGAGAGTGGGGGCCGAACCTGGAGGTCGGGGATCCGAACGGCGACGGTAGGTCGGAGCTCATGATGATCCACACCGGCGTCGTGCCGAACTTCCCCAACTACTTCCTCCGTATCCTCAACTTCCACGAGCAGGGGGGTTACGCCGACGACACCACCCATTACCCCTACTGGGACAATTTCACCTCTGCCAACCTAGATGGCACGGGCATCTCCATCAACCCCACCATGCGAGTCCCCAGCACGGTGACCCTCTTCTATGAGACCAGTACCAGCACCGGGACGCAGGAGACGATCAGGGTAGCGAATATCAGCACGGGCTCCTTCACCTGGACGGCGAGCATAGTGGGAGCAGCAGCGCCCTGGCTGCGCCTTTCCGCCAACACCGGCACCTCCGACGCCCTGCTCACCTTCTCCATAGACCCGGCTTCCCCGCCGGCGAGCAGCGCCTCGACCACCGTCCGCGTGCTGGCCAGCGCGTCCGGAGTCTCGGTCATCAACGGCGACCAGAACATCACCGTGAACGTGGTGGTGGTGGACCAGATCCACCGGCGGTACCTGCCCCTGGCGTTCACGGCCCACTGACCGGCTCTTCACCGACAGACTCCTAGCCTCTAGGGGGCGGCCAGCCGGCCGCCCCCTTCTTCGCGCTCCGCGCCCGCAGGCCGGTTGGGTGCGGCCGCCTCCGTCGGGAGCTGAGACCGGCTCAGGAAGCGGCGTACTCCCGCAGGAAGAGAAGGTTGTCCACCGGCGTCTCGTAAGGGATGGCCCCCGTGCCCAGGAGGACGTTAGGCCGGCCCTCGGCCATCTCTACCACCCGGTCCACTGCCGCCGCGATCTCCCTCTTCGTGCCCCGAGTGTATACGGCCGGGTCCAGGTTCACCCTCACCGTGACCTCCGGGTGATCTTTCATCCGCTCCAGAAAGAGCGGAGCGTTCGTCTCCGCCGGGCAGATCAGGAACCCGGTGCCCGTCTCCAGCATCTCCGGCAGGATGTGAACCGTGTCGCCGCCGATTATGCAGGGCACCGGGTTGCCGGTCTCCTCGCTCACGGCGGCGATGGCGCGGCGCAGAGCCGGAAGCTCCACCCGCCGGAAGGTGCCCGGCGACAACAGAGGAGGGGCCGCCGCCGACTCGAAGAAGGCCACGCCCACGCCGGCCTGGGCCACTGCCCGGCTGAAGGCCACCTGTCCCTCCACCAGCCTCTCCAGCAGCAGGGCGGTTCGCTCCGGCTCCAGCGCCACCGAGGCCAGCAGGTTCTCCAGCCCCAGGAGGTTCTGGGCGATGGAGAAGGGACCACTGACCGGTACCCGCACGTCCGCCTCCGGGAACTCGGCCGCCAGCCGTGTCGCCACCTCCGTCACTAGCGGCAGCCGCCCAGCACGCCGGGGATCGAAGGGTTCCAGGGCCAGGGCCTGGTCCAAACTGGAGACCAGTGGCTCGGTGATGGCCGGGATGCCGTGCCCTGTGGGCCGCCTGACGCGGCAACCGTAGGCTTCCGCCTCCAGGTTGTAGATGTCTATCCCCACCGTCACCGGGCGGTGCTGGTACAGGCAGTAGGCCGCCCGATGAGCCTCCCACATAAGCTCGACGCTGCGACTGACTTCCCAGGGACTACGGCCGATCAGTGCGGCGGCATGCTCGTACACCGATAGCGACAACCCAATTCTCACGTGTCCTCGCTCCCTCCAACCGGTCCCAGCACCGCGAGGTCACGATGCCCACCTCGCCTCATCTGGACCCTCACCTTCTGCCAGACCGCCCGACCCCCACCGCGAGGGAGACCACGGTCACCTCGACGGCGGGACTGACGGCCGCAGTCCTACCCGTCACCTGCTCCGCCGCCGAACCGACCACACACGGAGCAGGCGCCCACCTTCGCCGGTCTGCTGGCGCACGCCGTGGGCGGGTGACCCGAGAGGCTCGCGGCAGCCCTTAGCCCGCGCGGGACGAGGACGGCGGCGCTCCTGACCAGTAGGCGCCTACCCAGTCGCCCGGCACCCTCTCTCTGGTGGAAAGCTGGAGGCCCATCTATAATCCGACCTGTGCTGCCTCCGCAAGCGCCGGCCGAAGCCGGAGGCGCCAGCGGAAGGGACAGCCCCATACCTACAGACGTTACCTGACCGACCAAGGAGGAGGCTATGTTATCGGAGTATTACCTGAAGGCAGAGTCGGACCTCACCGCCCAGCGGGACCGCATCAACCGGTGGACCAAGCGCGGGCTCGAGGGAGAAGACGAGACCCTGAAGCGCCGCTACTACGAGGAGATCCAAGGGCTGGAGTCCAAGTGCGGCGCCGCCGAGATCGCCCTCAACACCTGCAAGTTCTCCGAGCCCGAGGATGAGTCCGCTCGCGAACGGCTGGAGGAAGCTCTCACCGACCTGCGTGAGTCCATGGAGCGGTTCGCCCGGCGATTCGGCCTGGAGAGAGATTGACGGCAGACGGCGACCCCTGGTAAGCCAAGGGCGCGACACCATGAGAACCACTGCGACCTCGGCTCCCTGGCCGGGAGCCGAGGTCACCGTCGGCATGGGCCAGATGCTAGTCCGGGGCGGCCGCCCGGCCGAGAACCTCGCTCGGGCCGTGGACGTCATCCAGCGCGCGGCCGGCGAGGGTTGCGATCTGGTGGTCCTTCCTGAGTGCCTGGACGTCGGCTGGACCCATCCCGCCGCCCGGGAGCTGGCCCAGCCCATACCCGGAGAGCGCAGCGCCCTTCTCGGCCACGCTGCCCGCCAATCGGGCGTATACGTGGCCGCCGGACTCACCGAACGGGAGGGAGAGCAGGTGTACAACGCCGCCGTCCTGCTCTCTCCCCAGGGCGACATCCTCCTCAAGCACCGCAAGATAAACGAGCTGGCCATCGCCCATGACCTCTACTCCATCGGGGACCGCCTGGGCGTGGCACACACCCCCATCGGCACCATGGCCCTGTCTATCTGTGCCGATAACTTCCCCTCTTCGCTGGCCCTCGGCCACGCCTTAGCCCGCATGGGGGCAAGGTTGCTCCTTTCCCCCTCCGCCTGGGCGGTGCAGGCCGACTACGATCATCAGGCAAAGCCCTACGGTGCCCTCTGGCTGGAAGCCTACACCGAGCTGGCTCGCCTGTACGACCTCACCGTGGTCGGAGTCAGCAACGTCGGCCCGATCGAGGCCGGCGTCTGGGCGGGGAGGCAATGCATCGGCTGCTCCTTGGCGGTTGGGCCCGGCGGAACTGTGTTGGCCCAGGGGCCGTACGGCGACACGGCCGAGGCCCTGGTAGTCTTCCGCGCCCAGGTCAGGCCACCGCTGGCGTGGGGCACCGATCTAGCGGCCGTCCTCCGCGATCGGGGATACGTCGGCCCCTGAGCGGGGAGGCGAACGCTGAAAACGCGGGAAGCGGAGGAAGGGGCAATGATGCAGGAGAGAGACTGTAGTGCTACAGATGGATATGGAAGGTCTTTGAGTAAGGCCTAAGCTAGCCATCCCCCTTTTCCCACTTTTCGTGCTTTCTTCCCCATTCTCCGCCGTGTTCTTCTTGTTAGTGACCTCTGTGATCTCGGCGGTGAATCCCCTCGAAGTCCTTGCCACGCCAGGGTCTTGGATGTACCATATAATCCTGGTACGAATGTGGTACATATTTCCATTAGTGCTATTGTGGAAGGAGGTAAGCCATGAGCTGGGAACCGCTTCAGCCGGGCGTATATCGCGGCACGGATCAGCCCACTATCTCCATTCAGAAATCCGGCGGGGTGACGTGGAATCTGGCAGCGCATCGAGCGCTGGAAGAACCGGACCAAGTGGAGATTCTCATAGATCACCAGCAGGGGCTGCTCGCTGTGAGGAAGGCGGTAAGCGGGGAAAGTGGTTTTCGCGTGCGCAAGCTCGGTCCCCAGAACACCTGGATCGCCTCCGCCCGGGGTGCGCTGCGTCGGGTGGGGCTCCTGCCCACGACCGCCTACCGGCGGGTGGCACAGCAGGAAGACGGCATGCTAGTCATTGACGTGTCCGACCTCCTGAAGGCTTCCCGCAAGGCGGGGTAACTGCAGGTGCCGAGGGGCCGGCCGCCGCGGTCAAGTCCTTAGCCCATCAGCGCTGAACTACCCCCGGGCGGCGCCTTGCCCCCTCGTGAGCCGTTCCCCAGAGGTCGCGCACGTCCTCGGCCTGGAGCAGCCGCTGCAGGGTGGTAGGGATGAAGGCGACTCGGCGCAGGGCTCGGGCGGGAACCGGCCGCTGCAGCTCCTGCAGAGGACCGAGGCGCAGGCAGAGGTATAGGTCCTGAGCCCGAGGATGATTGGCTTCGGCGGGGATGAGCTCCCGCCTGGAGCGCACTTCGCAGCTCTCGATCTCGGCCAGGTAGCGCACCGACCAGCGCTCGGGCCCGAAGGCTGCCGTCAGGTAGAGGGCCAGGTAGTGGGCCGCCAAAGGGGTAGGGGCGCGCCCCAGAGGTATGCGGTACCAGCCCTCCTCCCGCACTCGGCGCATGTCCTCCCGGTTGTTGAGCACCGCCACCAGCACAGGGGCATCGCCATCAGCCGGCAGCTTGCCCTCCCGCCCACTCCGATCGGGCGTCACCTCTTCCCTCCCGGCGGGCTAGCCCCGCCAGGTCCCGGCGTAGTTTCAGCAGAGCCAGGTCTTTCGCCCCCGCCTCCAGCATGATGTCGCAGCCGGAGCCCGGAGGCAGCAAGCCCACGAAATCCAGGAATGCGAAGGGGTCCAGGTACTCCCCGTGCTGTCGAAGGCTGGGAGGGCGCCGAGAGCTGCCCGTCTCGGGAGAGGAGAAGTGCAGCTTGGGGCGCACACCCTCCGGCCAGGTGGCCAGCGCCGCGCTGACCGCCTCGCGCCCGCCCCTGCCGGAGGGGTTGTGGCAGCGCCAGTGAAGGTAGTCGAAGACCACCGGAATCCCCAGTTCGCCGCCAACCCACAACGCCTCCTCCAGCGAGCAGCAGCCATCATCGTTCTCCACCGCCAGCCGCCCCCGCGCCTCCTGGGACAGCCGCAGGGCATTGCCGATGAACCTTTCCGCAGCCCGGCGGGGGTCCGTCCCCCCACCTCCCACGTGCACCACCAGCACCGACTCCCTCGGCAGGCGTAGCCCCTGCAGCAGCGCCGCCCAGGCCTCGGCAGCCGCCAGCCCCATCCCCACCACCCGGTCGTCCTCGCTTCCCAGCTGAATCTGGAGCATGGGGTGGGCCGTCAGCCGCACCCCCAGTTCCTCTACCCGCCGGCCCAGCCACGCGAGCATGTCGCGGCACTCCTCTAGCTGGCGGGCGAAATGAGACCCATCCTCCGGGCCGATTACAGGCACCAGGTGAGACGACACCCGGTACACCCCGATGTCGAGGGCAGCCGCCTGGCGGAGCAGATCCCACAGGCACACTAGGCTCAGGCTCAGATGACGCCGCTCCACGGGTACGCGAGTGTCGTGAGTGAGCAGGCGCGGCCTGCTTAGCAGCCGAGGCCCCGTCCCCAACCGCAGCACCTTAGCCCTCCGGCGGAATGGGACACAAACCGCGCTCCTTCGCCGCCCTCCTGAGGTCGGGTTCCAGACACAGCACGCTCTCCAGCCCCAGTCGCTTGGCCGAGGCCACCACTAGGGCACCAGTGAGGGACAGGCCCTGGTGCTCCTCCAGAAGGTCGCGGGCCAGGAGCAGGTCCCGCCGGTCCAGGGGCTGGAACACCAGTTCCCCTGCTAGCGCCGCGTCCAGCAGGCGTATACCTGCCTCCCGTCCCAGCAATCTGGTGGCCAGCCTCACCGTCTCGGTCAGCACCGGGGCCAAGACCACCAAGGCCCCTCCCGTGGCCTCGAGGGCCCGGACCGCCTCAACGTGGCCCGCGTCCGACCGGTCAGCCAGAGCGTAGAGGCCCCCGGTGCTGGCCAGGGCTGCCATCAGCCCCGCCCCAGGTGTTCGTCCGGCCGCCGGGACACGTCAGCACAGCCGCTGCATCCTAGCCCGACGAAAGAGGCCTCTTCCTCGCCCGCCCGGCCGGTGACGTAGGCGGCCACCGCCTCCCGGATCATCTCAGAGGGGCTGCGCCCCTGTCGCTGGGCCAGCTTCTTGAGCCCCAGCCAATCCTCCTCCGACAGCAGCACCGTGGTTCGTCTCATGGATGCCTCCGCTGCCATGATAGCATATGCATATATGCCTTTCAAGCCCCCATCACAGGTGGCCGGGGCCGGCTGACCCAGGGATCGTGGGCAACGGCGAAGCGCCAGGGTAGAGCGCGCGCCTCCTCGGAGACGTTCAGGCCCACCCGCGGCCCCACGGCCACCTGGGAGTCGGCCACCGGCGCGCCCCTCTCCAACCACAGCTCCCGTCCGATACACAGATCGGCCCCATTCAGGGCCCCGTCAATGCCCAGTGCCTGACACAGCTTGGCCGGACCATTGGTCAGCTCTGGGTCCGGTCGCCCCCGGCGCCGCCGCATCTCATCTAGGCCCTCTAGTGGGTGGATCGCCCTGACCAGCACCGCGCCCGCCGCCCCCTCGCTCTCGGTGACGGTGTTCAGGCAGTAATGCATGCCATAGATGAGGTACACGTACGCCTGTCCCGGCGGGCCGAACATCACTCGGGTGCGAGGGGTCAGCCCGCGATAGGCGTGACTGCCCTCGTCTCGCTCGCCGCAGTAGGCCTCCGTTTCTACGATGACGCCGCTCACGCGCAGGCCACCCAGGTCGCGCACCAGCACCATCCCTAGGAGTTCCCTGGCCACTCTCACTGTGTCGCGGGCATAGAACGAGCGAGGCAGGACCGCGCTCATGCCTATCTCCGGGCTGCAGAACTGTAGAGCGTTACGGGCAAGGCGTCGCCGCCCGTCAGGAGCCTTCCGGCGGCGACGTGCCGCGAAGCCGGCGCAGGGCCCGCTTCACGCTCTCCCAGTGGGGTCGGACGCCCCGGGCGTAGGCCTGGTCCAGGGGATGGTCGCTGTAACGGGCCTCCACGAAGGCCACGGTCAGAGCCTCCAGGTCCTCGTCCGCCTCCGGCACCCGCTCCCGCAGGCGCCGGCTGTATTCCTCCGGCGTCTGGTGGCGCCGGCGAGGAACCCCCACGTCGCTCCCTCGCCTGACGGTCGAGAGGTAGTAGTACCGCACCAGCTCCCGCGGGCCCATCCCCCGCGGGGGCCGCCACCGTGGCGGCGCCACCCGGCGAGCCGCCTTCAGCCGCCGCTCCACCGTCCCACGCAGAGTGGCTCCCACCCGCGCCGCCCCGCCCAGCAGCGACCGCATGGCCCTGAGCACCAGGGCTAAGGCGTCCAGGAGAGGTCGCAGTAGTCCTACCCCGCGGAGGCTGGCTCCGTGCTCCCGGAGGAAGTTCCGTAGGGCGTAGGCCACCATAGCCACCGCGATGGCCCACAGCGCCACCGTCTTTAGGATCTCCAGCAGCGGCGGTCCTCCCGCGCCCGTCGGCTCGGCCTGCGGCATCTGCATGGGAGGCGGCGGCGGAGGGGCTCCATCTCCGCTCCCTTGAGCCACCAGCCAGCGCAAGGGATAGAGCAGCAACCCCAGCAGGTAGAGGACGATGTAGGCGACGGTCACCAGCACCGAAGCTACCAGGTTCAGGGCGTAGGACAGCGCCTCCAGCAGGCCCACCGAGTAGTCCACGGGCAGCACGAGCGCCACCACCAGAGCTACCAGTAGCAGCCCGGTCACCAGCGCCGGCCACCGGCGGGCTACCGCCGGGGAGACCTCGGCCTCCTCGTGCTGCCACCGGGTGCGCAGCAGCGTCAGCCTGGCCTCGGCGATGAGGGCCAGGCCCAGAACGAAGTACACCAGCACGTGCAGGATCAGAGCCCGGATGGTGCCCCGGCGGAAGTCAATGATGGCGGCCGGGTCCACCCGGGCCATGCCGGCCAGCATCAGAATGAGGATGCCCCCGGCCAGGAAGGTGCCCACCACCCGCTGAAAGGCAGCTGTGTGCTGCACCCGTCGTGCCGGGCTGCTCAGCCACAAGTCGTATTCCGGCGAGGTGATCGGCGGTGGCTTCTCCGCCGGGTGAAACTCGATCTCCTCGAACCAGCGCACCAGGGCGCTGGCCAAGCCCCAGAACCCCAACAGCACCCCGGTGCCGAAGAAGAACTCCAGGTCCAGAAGCCGCTCCACCCGACCGCCGAGGCGGGGCAGGCCCTGCCAGGCGAATCGCAGCAGCAACAGGGCCAAGGTCAGGGTCATGGCCTCCGCCGCCCGGTAGCGGGTCAGGTCGCTGCCCCTGAGCTCCCTTCGCTGGATGGCGCGGTGGGACAGGTACGACTCCAGGGGCACCAGCAGCGTGGCCAGCCCCAGATACCCACCTCGCCAGGGCAGCCCCAGGGCGCGCACTGCATCCAGGAGGGTGAGAAAGGCAAGGTACATCATCCCCGAGGTCAGCAGCAGCCGCCACCACACTCCCAGCGACAACCGTATCTCCTGCCGCCTACCCTTCTCGTTCACAGAGCCATCCGCGCCAACGCCTGGCTCTGCCGCACCCGCCACACCGTGGCTCCGGCCTGCTCCAGCCGACGGCTCGATGCCTCCAGGTCAGCGTGGTAGTCCGCCAGGACGGCCACCACCCGGAACCCGGAACGACGCAACTGGAGCACGCCGCCCAGCAAGCCCTCTCCTGTGCCACTCACCACCAGCACCGAGCATCCCCAGGATAGGCTCAGGACCTGCCTCTGGAAGAAGCTCTCGAAGGGCTCCGCCTCGCGCGTCTCCACCCGGCCGAGCACCTCCAGGGCTGCCATCAAGTGCGCCTGGCCCGAGCGCAGGGGCAGCGAAGGACCCCTGCCCCCGTCCAGCGCCAGAGGGTCCTGTCCGTTGCTGGCCAAGCTGAAGGCCTGGCCCTGTACGGTCAGGCGGCTGGCGATGGAGGCGGCGGCGCTCACCGCCAGCTCGGTGGTGGTGACGGCGTAGCCGGGTTGGTAGTGCGCCCGCTCCAGGTCGAGCAGAATGGCCGTATCCAGGCTGATCACCGGGTCGAACAGCTTGGTCTGCAGGCGACCCACGGCTGCGCTCGCCTTCCAGTTGATGTGCCGCAGGCTATCCCCCGGCCGGTAGTCCCGTACCCCGCCCACCCTGGTGGGGTCGCGGTGGATGGCAGCCTTCTGGCGCACAGTGCCGAAGGGCGAGCGCGAAGGCATGCCCAGGTCCTCCAGCGCCACCAATCGGGGGTATACCGTCAGTGTGGTGACTCCCGCCTCGGCAGTGGCCTCGGCACCAGCGGCCAGCAGATCCCCACTGCTCAGACGAAGGGGCCCGATCTCGTAGTAACCACGCTTGCGACAGTCGAGCTCGTAACTGAAAGAGGTGCTCTCGTGAGGCATCAGGCTCACGGCGTGGTTGCGCACCGGCGGGAACCCCAACGGCTGGGGTAGACGCTCCTGCAGGTGAAGCCAGGGCACCGGTAGCCACCCGTCGTTCACCACCCGGATCTCCACCCGGTGGCGCTCGCCCCAGAAGGAGCGTTCCTCGGTCCGGCGCTCCACCCGCACCTGAGCCAACCCCCGCCGCACCCACACCCGGGAGAGGAGATACACCCCGAAGAAGACGTAGAGGACGTAAAAGAAGAAATCCACGCGCATGAGGGCGGCCACTAGGAACAGGACGACTATGAAAAGCCCCATGTCCACGAGACCGCGTCACTCCTGGGCTAATGGATAGTGAGCAGTTGACAGCAAGGCGATCGCGTCACCTACCGCTCACCACTCACCACTCACTACTCACTACTCACCACTCACCACTACCCACCCCCCTCCCCGATGTCCACCCTGGTGGCTTCCAGCACCTCGGCCAGTACGCGCTCCACTGTGCGGCCCCGAAGCGTGCTTTCCGGCTTCAGGATCAGCCGATGCCCCAGCGTCGGCTCCACCAGCTCCTTCACGTCGTCAGGCTTGACGAAGTCTCGCCCTCTTATGGCCGCCAGAGCCTGGGCTCCCTTGAACAGGGCCAGGCTGCCCCGGGGGCTAGCCCCCAAAGTCAGGTCTGGGTGCTCGCGGGTGGCCTGGACCAGGCGCACCACATAGTCCACCACGGTGTCGTCCACGTAGACTTCCCACACCAGCTCTGCCAGCCGGGGCAGCTCCTTGCCCTCCACCACCTGTCCGATGCTAGTGATGGGGTGCCTTCGCTGCAGGTTGCGGAGCATGCGTGTCTCTTCCTGCCCCTTGGGATAGCCCAGCCTCAGCCGGAGGAAGAACCGGTCCAGCTGCGCCTCGGGGAGGGGAAAGGTGCCCTCGTACTCCACCGGGTTCTCGGTGGCCAGCACCAGGAAGGGAGGCTCCAAAGGGTAGGTTATCCCATCCACCGTCACCTGCCGCTCGCCCATCGCTTCCAGAAGGGCCGACTGAGTCCGGGGTGTGGCTCGGTTGATCTCGTCGGCCAGCAGCACGTTGACGAACACCGGCCCAGGACGGAACTCGAACTGCCCCGAACCCTGGTTGTACACCGACACGCCGGTGATGTCGTTGGGCAGTAGATCCGGGGTGCACTGCAGGCGCTTGAAGCTGAGGCCCAGCGACGCCGCCACAGCCCGCGCCAGCATCGTCTTACCGACCCCGGGGACGTCCTCGATGAGCACGTGGCCCTCGCAAAGCATGGCCACCAGCACCAGCTCGGTCGCCTTCTCCTTGCCCACGATAACCCGGCCCGCATTGGCCGACACCGCCTGAGCGAAGCGGCTGATCTCCTCCATGCTTCTCCTTCTACAGCTCGAGCGCGTAGCAGGAGTATGCTAGAAGCCCGCTCGATCGCCTGTCAACTTGGGGGGGGCGGAACGCTCATGACCCTCATGATCCGTCGCTCTCCGCCAATGGCAGACGCGCCAAGAAGGAACACCAGCGAACGTCGGTGTTGTCCCAGCGCTGTCCGCGTTCTATACTGGCGCGACCACGATCGGGGAGGGATGGCCTCTGACCAGGCGCAGACCGAAAGGCAGCACTAGAGGCGCCGCCAGGCCACGCTTCTGGCTCAGCATGCTGATCTTGATGGCGGTCCTGGTCCTGGCCGGCCTGGGCCAGTGGGACCTGGTCCTGGCGGTGCTCATCGGGCTATTGGTGGGCAACGTGGGGGCCTGGCTCCTGGGCCAGGACTAGCGCACTCCGGAGGCCCGGGCGAGACGCCGCTGCCGAGGCGGCCCGGCCTAGCGGTGGCTCAGCGTGAGGGGCAAGTACACCCGGCAGCCGCTGTTCCCGCCTGGATCTACCGCCTGGGCCGCCAGCCCTGCTTCGAGAGGGGGACCTAGTTGGATCGAGTCTCCCGGCCGCACCAGTTCATAGCGATAGATGGCGCCGGGAACCACCTGATCGTCAAGGTAGGTGAACTCGCCAGAGTGATCGCTCTGGGCCACCGGCGCCGGGTGGGCGCCCATAGCCGGCTGCAATTGGGTGCGCATCACCACCAGCGGCGTGGCACTCTCGGGCTCAACCAGCCACCGCACCTCCACACCCCGCGGGAGCGCCCAGGCGCGGAAGCACAGTCCCTCCAGGCACCAGCCGTTGCCCCCCGTCCATGACTCCGTCCCCACCGGCTCCGGCTCCTGAGCCTGGATGGGGGAGGCCACGAGGGCGAGGATCAGCCCGACTGCTACAACAATTGGAGTTCGCCTGAGCAAGATGTGCACCTCCGCCGGTCACTCACCAGCTCGATCCGGGCTATGCTAGCAGAGATAGATTAGGACCGACGCCCGCAATCATAAGAAAAAGGTTAGAATGCACCCTCTTGTGAGAGCGGGCCGAAGGGCCAGCTTCGCCTCCTCGGCTGGTTGGTGTTCGCCCACCCTCAAGGAGTGCGCGCGCCCTCGCGCGGATGGGCCCCGGCCGCCAGGCCCCACATCAGGGCCGCCACCGCGTCTCGGGGGCGCGGACTCCTCATGGGGCCTTGGCTGTCTGGCAGCGTGTAGCTCTGGAGCTCTCCTCAGTGCCCCGAACGGTCCGCCCGGTCTTGCCCTCGGGGACCTGACCCCCGGTCCTGACCCCTTGCCGAGTCGGTTGCAGACGCCGGTGGTCAAAGGTAGAATAGAGCTGGTCGAGTCGGTTCAGGTACAGACGTTTTGCCTGCACTTAGGACAGCTATCTCTAGCAAGGTCGGTGTCGCACATGGGTCTGCTTGACCTCCTGGCGCTGCACAGCCTTCAGCATCACGGGCTATCGCTTTGCCCGGAGGCGAGCCTCGGGCCAGAGAGGTCTCCTCTGTGGGAAGCGGTGGCTTCGGCCCTGTCGCTGGATGGCGCCTCCGTCATCACCCACGTGGCCACCGAGCCCGAGGACCCGGATGCCAGGAGAGGCTTCGTGCAACTGCGGCTCCTCCATGGGCGCCCGGCAGCGGAGCTGCTCTACATCGCTCCCGCTCCGTCAGGGGACGAGGCTCCGCTGGTGTGGGATCGGCTCTTGGCCCAGGTAGCGTCCTGGGCCTCAGCCCAGGGGATAGCGCGCGTCTTCGCCGCTATGCCTGCCGATGGGCCGGCCGAAGCTGCGTTTCGTCGCAACGGCTACACGCGCTACGCCCTGGAGACGATCTACCGATTGGACGCCGTGCCGGGCGGGGCGGGAAACTCCAGCCAGCGGTTGCGCCCCTTGCAGAAGCGCGATCTCTGGCCCATGCAGCGCCTCTATGCCGCCATCACCCCCATCCGCGTCCAGCAGGCCGAAGGGCTGCTCCACGCGGGGTGGCAGGTGCCCCCCGACGAGTGGAGCGGGAAGGGGTGGACACGAACCCTGGTGGTCGAAGATCACACTGGGCTTCGGGCCGAGCTTAGCCTCCGTCGGGGGAGCGAGGCCCACTGGATGCGCGTGAGCCTGCGGCCAGATTCGACCGGCCTGGCGGCCGAGCTGGTGGACGAAGCCCTCGCCCGTATCTCGCGCTGGCCCGACCGGCCCCTGTTCTGCAGCGTGCGCCACTACCAGGAGCGCCTGGCGCCGGCGCTGGTTGAGCGCGGGTTCGCTGCCGCCATGGACCGGGCCCTGACCGTGCGGCCCACCGTGGTCTGCGTGCGCCCGGCTCTGGAAGAAGCTGTCCTTCGTTTGCAGGGAGCCGTGGATACCGGGCTGAACCCGGCCGTCAACGAGACTAGCAGTAAAGCCGATGCGTGTTGCCCCACAGGCGTTGGGAATCGCATCGGCAGCCGAGTGGTATGATGAGCGAAGTCAGGATAACAGACGATTTGGATGCCCTTCTGGCCGTCCTTCCACCCCACGTGGAGGCAGCCATTCGCCGCATAGACGGCAGGGACGATCTCATCGAGGTCGTGCTCGACCTCGGACGCGTCCCCGAAGCTCGCTATTTCGATCGCGAGGCCATACTTGACGAGCGTGAGGTCACCGAAGCCGACCTGGAGTACGTGGTCTCTCGCATTGGCACCTTCACCGACGAGAACCGAGCCGGCATCGAGCGCACGCTGCACCGCATCTCCGCCATGCGCAACCGGCACGGCCGCATCGTCGGCATAACCGCCCGCGTGGGCCGCGCCGTCTACGGCACCATAGACATCATCAAGGACATAGTCACCAGCGGGAAGAGCATCCTTCTACTGGGCCGTCCCGGTGTGGGAAAGACTACCATGCTGCGAGAGGCGGCCCGCGTTCTGGCAGAGGAGAACCGCGTAGTCATCGTGGACACCTCTAACGAGATCGGCGGGGACGGGGACATACCCCACCCGGCTGTGGGCCGAGCGCGCCGTATGCAGGTGCCCAAGCCTACCCTGCAGCACGCCGTGATGATCGAGGCGGTGGAGAATCACATGCCCGAGGTCATCGTGATTGACGAGATCGGCACCGAGCTGGAGGCCGCTGCCGCTCGCACCATCGCCGAGCGCGGGGTCCAGCTGGTGGGCACGGCGCACGGCAACAGCCTGGACAACCTCATGCTCAACCCCACCCTCATGGACCTGGTGGGCGGCATCCAGAGCGTGACCCTGTCCGACGAAGAGGCCCGGCGTCGCGGCACTCAGAAATCCATATTGGAGCGCAAGGCCCCGCCCACCTTCGACGTGGTCATCGAGATCGTAAACCGGGACCGTCTGGTGGTCCACCATGATGTGGCCTCGGCAGTGGACGCCCTTCTGCGCGCCCGACCTCTCCCTCCGGAGGTCCGCTACCGGGACCAGGAGGGTCGCGTGCACATCGAGGAGGCCCGCCTTGGCGCGCCCGCCGCCGAGGAGCCCCGCCCTACCGTGCCCACCCCTCATCGCGAGACCTTCCGCCCCGAGGAGCAGCTGGCTGTCTTCCTCTACGGGGTGAGCCACAATCGCTTCCGGGACGCAGTCCAGGACCTCAACCTTCCCGCCCGAATCGCTAGAGGCCTGGAGGAGGCGGACGCCGTCATGACCCTCCGGAATCACTATCGCCGCCACCCTCAGGCAATCACCGAGGCTGAGCGGCGCAACGTGCCCGTCTACGTCCTGCGCTCCAACACGGGAGAGCAGATCCGTGGCTCCCTGGCCACCATGTTCAACCTCCCCTACGAGCAGGCGGAGATGCAGCGGGGCCCGCTGGAGGAAACTCAGGCCGCCATCCGCCGGGTCCTGCAGGGGACTCCTTCGGTGGAGCTGAGTCCCCAGAGTAGCGAGATCCGCCGCCAGCAGCACCTGCTGGCCCGCGAGGCCAGCCTGGTGTCCTACAGCCTAGGCAGCGAACCCTATCGCCGGGTTCGCATCAGCCGACCCCGGTAGCACCTTGGTCCCCGCCGAGCTCACGACCGAACGAGCCGCCCGCCGGGGGAAGTTCATCACCTTCGAGGGCCCCGAGGGGGGAGGCAAGACCACCCAGCTGGAGCTGCTCCGTCGCTACCTCGCGTCGCGCGGGGTGGAGGCATTGTGTTTGCGGGAGCCCGGTGCTACCATCATCAGCGAGCGCATCCGGGACCTCCTGCTGGATCGGGAGCTGGGGGAGCTGTCCGCCCGCACCGAGGCCCTTCTCTTCTGCGCCGCCCGAGCCGAGCTGGTGGCAAGCCGGATATGGCCCGCTCTTCGCGCCGGCCGCGTCGTCCTCTGCGACCGCTATACGGACTCGACCCTGGCCTACCAGGGCTATGGCCGCGGGCTGCCGGTGTCGGAGCTGGCCGCAGTGAATCGGTTCGCTACCGGAGGGCTGGAACCGGACCTTACCCTGTGCTTGGACGTGCCCGTCGAAGTGGGGCTGCGACGCAAAGCCGCCGCCAACGAGACTAACCGCATGGAAGCCGAGGGCCTGGCTTTCCACGAGAGAGTGCGGCGCGGGTTTCTGGAGCTGGCCGCTCGCCAGCCGCAGCGATGGCGCATCATTGATGCTACCCAGGCCCCGCATGCGGTCGCCATGGCCGCTCGCCAACATGTAGACGCAATCCTGGAGGAGGCACTAGGACATGAAACTGATCATAAGCATCGTGAATAGCGACGACGCCCGCGGGCTGCTGGATCAGCTGGTGACCAGGGGGTTTCGCGCTACTGTGATCAGCACCACCGGCGGCTTCCTGCGGGAGGGCAATACCACCATGTTCGTGGGCACCGAGGACGAGAAGGTGGACGAGGTGTTGCGCATCATCCGCCAGAGCAGCCATACCCGCACTCAGTACGTCAGCCCCCTACCGCCCATCATGGAGCCCGGGGAGCTCTACACCCCCAATCCCATCGAGGTCCAGATCGGCGGTGCCACCGTGTTCGTGCTCAACGTGGAGCGTTTCGAGCGCTATTGAGTGATCAGTGGATAGTGAATAGTGGCCCCTGGGCCCGCCCGGGCGCCCGTCCCTGTTCGCCATCCACCATTGACTAGAAGTCGGGGTCGAACGAGTCTCCGCTCTCGTAGCCGACGTCGTCGCCCGCCAGTTCGGGCATGGACTTCTCGATCTCTTCCGGGTCCTCTCCCGCCTCTAGGCGGCCCACGATCTCGTCGAACTCCTCGCCCATGTCCTCGCCCGTTTCCTGGCTCAGCTGACGCATCAAGCGCCCCAGGGCCCGCGGGTCTTCCTCGTCCAGACCCTCCAGCCCACCATCCGCCAGGCTCTCCAGCCGGCTCTCCTCCGATCGCACCACAGCCACACGGGAGACTAGGCGATGGAGCTCCTCGCTACCGCAGCGGGAGCAAGTGGGCCGGCTTCGCTCCATCTGCGCCACTGATCGCCACCAGATGGTCACCCTTCTGCCGCATCCAGCGCAGCGGTACTCGTACACAGGCATAGCGTCGCCTACCTCACTCAGCGTCAACATGGCTTCACTTCAGCACACCCGCCGGCCGCCTGCATCGGCCGGCACACCGGCCCCCGAAGGCCGCGCCCATGGTCGGTTTCCTTAGGGCAGGCGCACGCGCCACCGCTGCATGGCAGCTGGCGGTCCTTGCCCAACAGGACGCTATCCCCGGCGCCGCCTCCGCGCGGTCTCCTGCATCCGTTTGCGCGCCAGCACCCCCACCATCACCAGCGCCATAGCCACCGCCAGGCCGCGCATGATCGGCCCCTGCACGTTTGGCCCCATCATGATCGCGTGCGCCGTCGCCAGCCAGAAGGCAATGTAAGTGAGCATGTGCAGAGGCCGCCAGGCATCGCCCACCGGGCGCCGCCATAGCGCCGCGGCGCTGGCGATCGCCAGCAGGTACCAGGCTGGCCTCCCACCCCACTGGAGAAAGCCCCTCACCGAGCTTACCACTGGCACGAAGACGTCCAGAGATGACATGCGCACCGCCACCGAAATGGGATGCACCGTCAGCAGGGCCAACCCGGTCACCGCTACGTAGTGGTGCACGGCGAGAAAGGGACGGCCGAAAAGGCGCAGCATCTCCCGCAAGTAGGCGGAGCTTAGCGAGGCGGTGAACACCGCCAGGTACCCCACCAACGCCGGCACCCGCACCGCGAAGTCCAGAGGGCCGGCGAACGGCTGCCGCGAAACCAGTAGCGCCGCCAGGGCCAACACCACCACGAATCCGGCTATCAAGTACCAGGTTCTGTCGGGACGCCTGCTCCGAGCCACAACGCTGTCCTTTCGCCCTCTCGCTCGGCGAGGGCTTACCAACGCGGTCGTACCAGCCAATTCCACACGATGTCATGATGCCCGGCAGACAGGCCGACCTGCCGGCGGCCCCGGGGAGGGTTGTTCCGCCCTCAGACCGGCGATTATAATGGTTCACGTCTACGTTAACAAGAGGCCAGTGAGAGATGACGACCCAGCTGATCCACGTAGGCTTCGGAGACTACGTCGCCGCTAACCGGATTCTGGCCGTGATCCGGCCCGGCTCCGCGCCCGTGCGCCGACTCATGGAACAGGCGGAGCGCAAGTCCTTGCTGGTGGACGTGACTCACGGTCGCAAGACCAAAGCCATCATCCTCCTCGACTCCGGTCACCTGATGCTTGCCGCTCTCCAACCGGAAACGGTGGCCGGGCGCCTGGAGAGCCGCTCGGTCCCCGAGGTTGCGGATGAGTAACTCCGCCCAGCGCCCAGTGCCGGGTATCCCTTATCTCCGAAAGGAGGGCGGGAGCTTCTGCTGGGAACCAGGCCCCATCGTGGTGGTCGTCTCCGGCCCGTCCGGCGCCGGCAAGGACGCTGTCATAAGGGAGCTTCGCTCCCTTGACGGCTCCATCCACTTCGTCGTCACCGCTACCTCCCGCCCGCCCAGGGTCGACGAGGTGGACGGGCGCGACTATCACTTCCTCACCCGGGAGGAATTCGAGCGCCGTCTGGAACGAGGAGAGTTCTTGGAGCATGCCATCGTCTATGGCGACTACAAGGGAGTCCCTCGCTGGGAGCTTACCCGGGCGCTCGAGTGCGGGCAGGACGTCGTGCTTCGGGTGGACGTCCAGGGAGCGCGGACGCTCCGTGGCCTGCTCCCCGAGGCGGTCTTCATTTTTCTGATGGCCGAGAGCGAGGAGGAACACCTTCGTCGGCTGCATGGCCGGGGTAGTGAGGACGGCCGCACTCTGGCCGATCGCCTGGCTCAGCTCGAGCACGAACTGCAAGCACTGGCCGACTTCGATTACGTAGTGATCAACCGCCGCGACGCCCTGAAGCAGGCCGCCGCCCAGATCGCCAGCATCATGACGGCGGAGAAGCTCTGCCTCCACCGGGGGCGTCGGCAGCCGGCCTGATCGCAAGGGCCGCGGGCAGCGGCAGTGCCGGGCTCGTCCCTCGGGGAGGCAGTATCCCGCCTGGGCCGCGCCCTCGTGGTGCCTCCGCCTGGATGCCTGAAGGCCGCAAGGTTACGGAGGTCAGTAATGTCAGTGGCTCAACCCTCAGAGATACGACCGGCGCAGTTCGCCGACGACCAGTGGTACCCGTCCTCTGCCGCCCGACTGCGACGACAGATCGAGTCGCTCTTGGCCGAAGCACCTTTCATGGACCTGGGCCGTCCCTTGGGCCTCGTCGTCCCCCACGCCGGGATTCGCTTCTCCGGAGGGGTGGCCGCTCAGGCCTACCGCCAGATCGAGGGCCAGATCTACGATCCCGTCGTCATTCTCTCTCCTCTGCATCGTCGGCCCCTCGGCCCCTATGCCGTCACCTCCTACCGCTACTACTCCAGCCCTCTAGGGCTGGTGCCCGTGGATGAGGATCTGGTGACTGCGCTGGGATCGGTCTTGCCCGTGACTCGGGTCAGCGTGGACGAGGAGCACTCGCTGGAGATTCAGCTGCCCTTCTTGCAGCACACGCTGGGCCAATTCGATCTCCTGCCCATCATGATGGGCGATCAGAGCCCGTCTTCCGGGCAGGCCCTGGCCTCCGCCCTTGCCCCCCTCTTGCGGGAGCGGCAGCCGCTGGTCGTGGCCAGCAGCGACCTCAGTCACTTCCACGACTACGACACCGCCGTAGAGCTGGATCGAGGGCTGATCGAACGGCTGGAAGCCTATGATCCCGACGGGCTAGCCCGCATGCTGGAGCGGGGCGAGGCCGAGGCCTGTGGCGGCGGACCTATATACACCGCCATGCTTCTGTGCCGCGCCCTGGGGGCAACTCGGGTCCGCGTCCTCCAATACGCCAACTCGGGCGATGTTTGGATGGATCGCAGCCGCGTGGTAGGCTACGTCTCCGCCGTTCTCCTGCCCCCTGAGTAACCCAGCCATGCGCTGCGCTGACGTGGCGGTGCAGGTGCCGGCGCAACCAGGCGCCGCGCGCCCGGACACCACCCGCAGCGAGACGGAGACCGGCGTCTTCACTTACCTTGTACCCGACGTGCTGGCGGGGCGGATCCGGGTCGGCCAGTGGGTCTGGGTACCCTTTCGCACCCAGCACGTCGCTGGCGTGGTAATGGCTCTGGACACGAACCCGCCGGACGTCAAGCTGCGCCAGATCGCTGACATCGTGGACGACCGTCCCGTCCTCACTCAGGAACAACTGGCCCTGGCTCGGTGGATGAGCCGCTACTACCTGGCTCCCATCTACGAATGCCTAAGTCTCTTCCTCCCGCCGGGCTCTGCCCCTCGGGTCGAGAGCGTCTACCGGGCCGGGACCAGGGAGCAGCAGGACGTCGGGCGGCGCCGGGATCGGTTCACTCCTCTGCAGCTGCGGGTGCTGGATCTCCTCGAACGTCACGGAGATCTGACAGAAGAGCAGGTGGCCTCGCTGGCGGCGCGAGAGTCTCTCCTTCGGGGCACTCGAGCCGCACCCGCGGTGAGCCGTGCTCTGGAGTCGCTGGTACAGCGGGGCGCGGTCCAACGGGTGTCTCGCCTGGCGCCGCCCAGAGTTGGCCCCAGTTGGAAGCCGGCGGTGCGTCTTCTGGCCCAGCCTCGAGAAGCGCTGCACTACCTCGCTCGCTCGGCGGCCCGAGGGCCGCGGTGGTTGGCTCTCCTTCTGCTGGTAGAGGCCGACGAGGCAGGCAGCCCCCTGGTGCCCCTGGACGAGGTGCTGGAGCGGTCCGGCGCTTCCCTCGCCGAAGTCAGGCAGCTTGCCGCCGAGGACCTTGTGGCGCTGCTGCCCGAGGCCACCTTGCTTAGCGCCCCGGGCAGACAAGCCGACGACACCCAGCCCTACCGGGAGACACTGGAGCGCCTGCGCTCGGCAGGCCCCCGGACCATGCCCGAATTGGAGAAGCTGGGCTTCGAGGTGGAGGAGCTCTCGCGTCTGGTCTCCCTCGGCCTCGTGGAGGAGCACAAAGACCTGGGCGTGGTTGCCCTTCGGGTTCCGCCAGAGGAAGCCCGAGAGAGGGTCATAGCCGCCGCCAACCTCCGGGCCGCTCGCCGTGCTCTGGAGGAGCTGGTTCAGAGGCGGAGCCCCATGTGGCTGGCAGATCTCGCTCGCGCCGCTCGCTGCGGCCGAGCCTCGGTGGAGCGGCTGGCCGAGGCCGGCATCGTCGCCATCGAGCAGCGCCGTTACTACCGGGACCGGTTCCTCCACCGTTCCGGAGAGCCTTCCCCTCTCCCCACCCTGACCGAGGACCAGGCCCTGGCCCTGGCTCCCATAGTGCAGGCACTGGACGGCGGCCGGCCTCGCGCTCTGCTCCTTCAGGGAGTCACTGGCAGCGGCAAGACCGAAGTCTACCTCCACGCCATCGAGCACGCCCTGTCTCAGGGAAAGCAAGCGATGGCGCTGGTGCCGGAGATATCGCTGACTCCCCAGGCCCTCAGCCGGTACGGTCGCTACTTCCCAGGCCGGGTGGCGGTACAGCACAGCCAGCTCACTCCGGGCGAGCGTTACGACCAGTGGACCAACGTGCGCGATGGCCTGGCTGACGTGGTGGTGGGGCCTCGATCGGCCCTCTTCATGCCCCTACCCCGCTGCGGACTGATCATCCTGGACGAGGAGCACGATCCATCCTACAAGCAGGCCAACCGCCCCTGCTACCACGCCCGCGACACCGCCCTCCGCCTAGCCCAGGAGTCCGGGGCAGTGGTGGTGCTGGGCAGCGCTACCCCGGACGTGTGCACCTACCGGGCTGCCGCTCGAGGGGCCTTGCAGCTCCTCTCACTTCCCCGTCGCTATGGGCCAGACGAGCCCCCCGCCCTTCCGGCGGTGGAGGTGGTGGACATGCGCGCCGAGCTGCGCGCCGGTCACACCGGCATCCTCAGCCGGCGTCTGGAATCCGCCCTGCGATCGGTCCTGGCCCAGGGCGAGCAGGCCATCTTGTTTCTCAACCGCCGCGGCACCTCCACCTTCGTCATGTGTCGAGACTGCGGGTACGTCGCCCGCTGCCCCCGCTGTGACCTCCCCTTCACCTACCATACCGGCGCCGCCGACTCGCCGTCGCCCTCCCTCATCTGCCATCACTGCGGCCGCCGCGACGTCCCTCCCAGCACCTGCCCCGAATGCGCCAGCGTTCGCATCCGCCACTTCGGCGCCGGGACGGAGCGAGTGGCAGCCTACGCTCGCGCCGCCTTCCCTGGGGCCCGGGTGGTGCGCTGGGATTGGGACACAACGCGAGAGCGAGGGGGACACGAGCAGATACTGGACGCCTTCCTCCGCCACCAGGCTGACATCCTGGTCGGCACCCAGATGGTGGCCAAGGGGCTGGACCTGCCCCTGGTGACTCTGGTGGGCGTGGTCTCCGCCGACGTTTCCCTCTTCTTCCCCGATTTCCGGGCCGGGGAGCGCGCCTTCCAGTTGCTGACCCAGGTGGCCGGGCGCGCCGGCCGCCGGGAGCGGGGAGGCCATGCCATCATCCAGACCTACCACCCGGACCACTACGCCATTCGGGCCGCCGCCCAGCACGACTACGAGGGATTCTACGCCCGGGAGATCGCCATGCGGCGGCGCCTAGGCTACCCCCCCTTCGGGCACATGGTGCGGCTCTTGTACACTGGCAGCAGCGCCAGCAAGGCGGAGCAAGCCGCTTTCATCCTGGCCCGGCGCCTCACTAGGCGGATACGGCGGGAGGGCCTGCCCAACCTGGAAGTCATCGGCCCCGCCCCCTGCTTCTATTCCCGCCTGCGTGGCCGCTACCGCTGGCACGTCCTTCTCAGGGGCGAGGGAGCGCAGGACCTGCTCCGCCACGAGCCCCCGCCACCCGGCTGGCGGGTGGACGTGGACCCGCTCGACTTCCTCTGAACCCCGCGGGGGCGCATCTGCGGGCAAGCGCGGCACGCACGAAGCCTCGAGACGTGGCTCACCCCCCTGGGTTGGCTCCGCGTCTGGCGACGTGGGCTCTTCGTGCGCGGCCTGGGCGCCATGGCGTCGGCCTGAGTGCCGGCGTACGCCCTGCTCCGAGAGCGAAATGCGGCCCCCAGCGGCTGCCTCGACCGCGCGCCTCACTTCGGGTATCATGGGGCATCGCCAGGGCACTCACAGGCTCGGGGACGGTCCTGCCCAGCCGACGGCGCGCCTGCCGCCGCGATGGACCCCCGTCCCCTGCACCGCCTTGGGCGTCTGTCTACCCCAGCGAAGGAGGTGTCGCCTTGTACCGATCGGTCATTGCGCCAGCCACCGAACGCCATCCACGCAACACCGAGGCAGACATCGCCGTCCTGCCCGACGGCCGGTTGCTCCTGGCATACACCCGGTTCGAAGGCGGATCCTCCGACTTCGATCGGGCGGAGGTGGTGGGACGCTACTCCTCTGACAGAGGGCGGACCTGGTCGGAGGACTTGGTCCTCCAACCCAACGACGCCGACGTTAACTGCATGTCGCCTTCCCTCCTCCAGCTGCCTGAGGGAGAGCTGTTGCTGTTCTACCTGCGCAAGAACTCCCCGACCGACCTGCAGGTGTACGTGAAACGTTCCGCCGATCAGGGTCAGACTTGGGGCGAGCCCACTCGTGTGACCGACGGCCAGGGCTACTACGTGATGTGCAACGCCCGCGCCGTTCGGCTCTCGAGCGGCCGCCTGCTTGCACCCGTCTCTCACTGTCAGGATGCTCGCGGCCCGATCGAGGGCGCCGGCCATCACGTCGTCCTGTGCTTCGTGTCCAACGACGACGGCCTCTCCTGGCACTGCCACGGCAACGCGGTGGACTTGCCGCGGCGAGGAGCGATGGAGCCCGGGGTGGTGGAGCTGGCGGATGGCTCCCTGCTCATGGTGTTGCGCAGCCAGCTGGGGCGTCTTTACTTCTCTCGGTCCAGCGATGGCGGAGAGGCCTGGGCCCCGCCCGAGATGAGCGCTCTAGTGGCCCCCGAGGCCCCTTCGGCTATCGCCCGATTGCCCCAGTCCGAGGACCTGCTGCTGGTCTGGAACGACAACTACGACCCGGGCGTGGACCACGGAGGCATCCGGTCGCCGCTGCGCTCCGCCATCTCCCGCGATGGCGGCCAGAAGTGGTACCGGTACCGCACCATCGAGGGGGACCCCTCCCGCGCTTACTCCTATCCCAGCCTCACCTTCGTCGATGACGAAGTGCTGCTCACTTACTACGAACGAGAACGGCCGGGCCGGCTTTCCCTGGTGTTCCGGGCCCTACCGGTGGAGTGGTTCTACCGCATACAGGACAAGTTCGTCCTTCAGGGGCTCGGCCGCCTCCCCGATTACCCCGCCGAGTCCATCGGCAGCCCGCTGGGTCGAGTGCGGCTAGACGGACGCGAGCAACTGGAGCCTCAGCGCGAGTCGTGACCCGCGTGGATGGCCCCGAACGATGGGAGTTGCGCATGCCTGAGCTGCCCGAGGTGGAGATACTGGCCCGAGAGCTACGCCGATATGCCGTGGGAAGAACGGTGGCGTGCGTAACCACCACGCCCGATCAGAGGCTGGAAGTTGGCCACGAGCAGCTGCCCGAGCTTAGCGACCAGCGATTGATGGACGTGCGACGCTTCGGCAAACGCCTAGCTCTGGACTTCTCCGGCGGGCTCTCCCTGCTCACCCACCTCATGATGGTGGGCCAGTGGCGCTTCTCCCCCCTCGCCCACGATGTGCCGCCAGACCCTAAGCTGACCATCGAGTTCTCCGATGGCACCCGCCTCTACCTCCATGGTGTCGCCCTGCGGTACCAACGGCTCCTCCCCACTGACGAGGTGACCCAGCAGGAAGAGATCCAGGCACTGGGGCCCGACGCCTTGTCCCCCGGCTTCACCGCCGATGGACTGGCTAGTGCCCTGGCACAGAGGAACGCAGGCATCAAAGCGGTCCTGTTGGAGCAGGGCCTCATTGGCGGCATCGGCAACACCTACGCCGATGAGGCCCTCTACCTGGCCGGCATTCACCCGCGCCGCCCCGCCTCCGACCTGACCCGGGAGGAGGCGATTGCCCTTCACGCGGCGGTGGTCCAGGTGATGCGGGAAGCCATCGAACACGGCGGCGCCTCCGAGATGGCCTTCGTTCACCTCGACGGGAGCAAAGGCCACTACCAGGACGTCTTTCGGGTCAAGGAGCGGGAGGGCCAGGCCTGCAGCCGCTGCGGGAGCGCTATCGTGAAGGAGAGGATCGCCGGCCGGCCCACTTACTACTGCCCTGGACACCAACGCCTCTGATGCCACTCGCCGCTCCCATGCGTTAGCTCCTGGTGGAGGGCATCTGGTATCGCCCCGCCACCTACAGCCTGGAGGTGCGACGGTGAGACGCAACCGGCGTTCGCTATTGGCATGGCTGCAATGTCTGCTACCTCTGATGTTCTCCTGCGCGCCCGGCCCCCTGCGGGATCAGTCACCCTTGCGCCCGCATACCGCAGCCGAGGCCGAGCCCACCCCTTTGCCCCCACCCGACACCGCTTCCGGCCTGCCGCTGACCCAGACCCTGGCCCGGAGGCGGTCGCTGCGGCAATACAGCGCCCGCGAGCTTACCGACGAGGAAGTGGGGCAGCTGCTCTGGGCAGCTCAGGGGATCACCGACGATCGCGGCTTCCGCACGGCACCGTCCGCCGGTGCCACCTATCCCCTCGAGCTCTACCTGGCCACCCGGCGCGGCCTCTTTCACTACCGGCCCGCGGGGCACCAGTTGGCCCGCCTCCAGGAGCGGGACCTCAGGGGCGACCTGGCGGCTGCTGGCCTGAACCAGACCTGCATCCGAGATGCGCCTGCCGTCTTCGTCGTGGCCGCGGTCTACGGGCGCACTTCGCCCCGATATGGGGCCCGAGCGGAGCGGTACGTGCACCTAGAAGCAGGGCACGCCTGCCAGAACTTGCTGCTTCAGGCTGAGGCCCTGGGGTTAGGTGGTGTGCCCGTGGGTGCCTTCGAGGACGAGCGCGTGGCCCGTCTCCTGGGGCTTCCATCCGGGGAGACGCCGCTCTACCTGGTGCCCGTGGGCCAACCGGCCTGAGCTTCCTTTCGCTCCCGCCTGGGCCGCAATAGAATCGAGCCATTCGTTGATGACGATGGAGTAGCCGTGACCCCGAAGCAGAGAATAGAGGCTGCCTTGCTGGGCGAGAGCCCAGACGTTGTCCCCTTCACTGTCTACGAGAACAAGCTTCCTGTCAGCGAAGCTGAGCGCCGTCTGCGCAACGACGGGCTAGCCATACTCGTGCGGACGTCTGCCTTCCGTCCTGTCTACTCTGAGGTCACCCAGGAGCAGGTGCACTTCACCGGCACCGACGGAGTCTCCTACGTGCGCACCGTCGTGCACACGCCAGCAGGCACGCTGACCGCCTTGGACCGCCCGGTCGGCTTCACCTCGTGGCACGAACAGCGGCTCTTCAAGGGCCCCGACGACTACGAGCCCCTGGAGGCCATGATTGCCGATCGCCAGTACGTTCCCACCTACGACCAGGTGACCCGCCTGCAGGGCCTCATGGGCGAGGACGGGTTTGTCCGCGTCGGCATAGGCTACTCGCCCCTGCAGGAGATCATCTACAGCCTGATGGGGCTGGAGCAGTTCTCCATCCAGTGGGCAGAGAACCGAGAACGCGTGATGCGCCTCTACCGTGCCTTGACGGAGGACCGTCGGAAGATCTACCCGCTCGTGGCTGCCTCGCCGGCCCTGGCGGCCAACTACGGAGGTAACGTCAGCCCCGAGGTCGTGGGGCGAGACCGTTTCGAGAAGATGATCCTCCCTCACTACGATGAGGCAGCCGAGATACTGCACGCTCACGGCAAGCTGCTGGGCGTGCACTTCGATGCCAACACCCGCGCTTTGGCCCCCGGCATCGCCCGCTCCAAGATGGACTACGTCGAGGCCTTCACCCCTGCCCCTACCTGCGACATGACCGTGGCCGAAGCTAGAGAGGCCTGGCCCGACAAGGTGCTCTGGATCAACTTCCCCTCTTCCACCCACCTGGGAACCATTCAGGAGATCGAGGACATGACCCGGCTCATCCTACGCCAGGCCGCCCCGGGCGACCGGTTCCTCATCGGCATCACCGAGGACGTCCCCGAGGACCGCTGGCAGGGCAACTTCGCCGCCATCTTGCGCGTGGTGAACCGCGAGGGGCGGCTGCCCATCGCTAGGTGAGGAGCAAGTCGGCGGGGAGAACGCTCCGGGCCGAGGCCGGGCCACCGGCGTTCTCTGCGCCCTTCGGGCTGGACCGCCGGCTATCGAGCGACGGCGGAGGTCGCCTTAGGAGAGAGAATCACGGTGCTGGAAGAACTGAAGCAACTGGTGTACGAGATGAACCTGCTCTTGCCTCGGTCCGGCCTGGTGACCTGGACCAGCGGCAACGTCAGCGGGCGCGACCCGCAGACCGGCCTGGTGGCCATCAAGCCCTCGGGCGTCCGCTACGAACGACTCACCGCCGATGACATCGTGCTGGTGGACCTAGACGGCAGACAGGTGGCCGGCCATCTGCGGCCCTCGGTGGATACCGCCACCCACCTCTACGTCTATCGCCACCGGCCGGACGTAGGCGGTGTGGTTCACACCCACTCGCCCTACGCTACGGCCTTCGCCGCCGTGGGCAGGCCGATCGAGCCCTGCCTAACCGCCCTGGCCGACGAGTTCGGCTGCACCATCCCGCTGGGCGCCTACGCTCCCATCGGCGGGGAGGAGATCGGGCGAGAGATCGTACGCTCCATAGGTCCCGCCCCCGCCATCCTCATGCGTCACCATGGCGTCTTTGCCCTCGGGCCGGACCCTGAAGCGGCCGTCAAGGCGGCCGTGATGGTCGAGGACGCCGCCCGGACCCTGTGGATCGCCATGCAGATAGGCGACCCTCAGTCCCTCCCTCCGGAGGAGGTGGACCGCCTCCACCGGGCCTACACCGAGGGCTACGGTCAGCGCTAGGACGGTAGCACTGGCCGATCGGAGCCGTCGGGTGTCTCCTCCGGTTCCTGAAACAGCCCGCGGTAGAAGGCTCGTAGGTAGGCGGGCATGAGCCGGAGGTCCCCCATGGTGCCGCTAGCAAGGCCAGCGAACATCTCCCAGTCGTTGCTGTCCACCAGCAGGCCGGGCCAGCCGTCGTGGGCGGTGCCGTACACGTAGCCCTCAGCCAGCCTCCGCACCTGCTGGTAGCGAGGGTCCGGCTCGTGCGCCGCCCGCGTCACCGCCTCCATGAGCGCTCGTTCCTGACCGCGCCGCCGATCGTGCCACCAGGCGTGAGCAAGCTCGTGTACGGCCGCTTCATGCTGCGCCGTCAAGAGTCGGACGCGACGCTCCTCCGGGATCCAATAGCCGCCACCGCGAGTGCTGTGGGGGTCGTCCACTCGTACCGTGATCTCCCTCCGCAGCCAATCGGACGCTTCGCTTGTGAAGTGATACTGCGCCAGCACCTGGCTCAGAAACCGCCCCGTCCAGTCCTGTCCCCCTTCTCTCGTCGCGCCGCCCCGGGACCAGCCCCATCTCCGGGCCAGGCGGCGACCCCATTCCGCTATGGCAAGCACGATAGCTGTTAGGCCCTTCATGATGTGCTATACTCGGGCACAATCGGGGGGAAGTCCAGCATCAGGGCCACGGGCCGACCTGTGCCCTCGAGGCGATCGAAATCGTTTCCCGGCCCCCGATCCTGTGGCCAGGCCCACGGTTAGCGGTGAGGCGCCGCTCGTAGTGCTGCTCTGTCCCCCGCCCAAGAAGAGGTAGGGTTTGCGTCTGGTTGGAAGGTCGGAGGCGGTATCCGGGGTGGATCTGCCCCTGGAGCAGGGACCCGTGACGGCGGGCGCCGCCTCCAGCAACAGCATACAGGTGGAGCATCCGGCGGTGGCCCGACATCACCTGCGTCTGGCTCGACACGGGGCGCAGTGGATGCTCGAACCCCTCGATGCCAGGCGCCCGGTCTACCTGAACGGAATCCGGGTGATTGGGCGTCATGCCCTACGACCGGGCGACGCGATATCGTTCGGCCCGGCGTTGCTGGCCGTCTTGCCGGAGACTCGCGAGGCCGGCCGACCACGGCGGCGTCCGGATGCCAACCCCCGCACCTGGCTGCTAGCCTCGGCTGGCCTGCTTCTCGCCCTCGTGGCGTCGGTGGCGGCTCTGCAGGCCCAGCTGGTGCCCCTGCAGCCCCTTCAGGCCGTGGAGCATGCCCTTGCGCCCAGCAGCACCGCGGTCAGCTCTGTTACTTCCACCGCCGTCCCTACTCCGATCCAGTCGCCAACTGCAGCACCAACAGACACGGCCACCCCCGATCCCACCCTGACGCCCACGGCCACGGTCCGCCCTACTCGAACCGCCGCTCCGACCCGGGATCCTCTTCGCGCCACGCTGGAGGCCGGCCTGGCTGCCGCGCCACTGGAGCGGGCGGTGGCCGCCATGACGGCAGTGGCTCAATTGCCCCCTGCCGAGCAGAGGCGAGTCCTCGCGGAGCTGCAGGTGGCTCCGGAGCTCGACCGCTGGCTGGATTCAGTCCTGGGGACGCCCACCCCCGTCCCCCCGCAGGGACGCATTGCTTTCGGGCGCTACTCCAGCGACTCCAACCGCTACGACGTGATCCTGCTAGACCTGGCCACCGGTGCCGAGACCATCTTGCTGCCCCAGGCTAGCCAGCCAGCCTTCAGCCCCGATGGCCGCATGCTCGCCTATCATTCCTGGCAGCCTAACGCTCTCGGCCTCTTTGCTGCCACCGGGGACGGATCCCAGCGCTGGCTACTCACCAGCGACGCTCACCCCGAAGACGGCTGGCCTGCCTGGTCTCCCGATGGATCGCTCCTGGCCTTTGCCAGCCTCCGTTTTGGAGACGGCATGAGCAGGATTTACACTGTCCCGGCGCACGGTGGCACCGCCACCGGCATCGCCTACGGGGAATATGCCGACTGGTCCCCCAAGGGCGACAGGTTGGCGGTGAAGAGCTGCATCGGTGGCTCCTGCGGGATCATGCTCGCCTATCCCGATGGCAGCGGGCAGGAGTTCCTCACCACCGATGCCACCGATGGAGCCCCGGCGTGGTCACCCGATGGCCGGTACATCGCCTTTCACTCTTATCGAGACGACAACTGGAACCTCTACGTCATGGGCAGTGATGGCACCGGGCTAGTGCAACTCACCGATGCCCAGGCCACGGACTGCGTGCCCCAATGGTCTCCCGACGGGCGCTATCTGGCATTCCGCAGCGACCGGGGCGGCGACTGGGGCCTCTGGGTGGTGCCATCGAGTGGCGGCCCACTGCTGCGGCTCCTCGATGCCCCCATACAGGCCGGGGATGAGCTGGTCGAGCGTCTCTCGTGGCTACCCTGAGGAGGTGACTTGGCGGCAACAAAGGGCAAGACGGTGAAGAGGCGGCGGCAGGGCACGAAGCGACGACTTCGCTTCACCGTGGCGGTGGAGTTCCTGGTAGGCTTGCTCGGCATCTACGGCATCGGTCGGCTGCTCGCCGGCCGGTTCAAGGAAGCTCGCATCTTCCTCATCGCCAGCCTACTGCTCATCGTGCCGTTGGACTTCACCCCCCGCTTGGTGGGAGACATGTACGCCATCTGGGTCCCCTGGCTGGTGAAGGGAGTGCTGGCGCTCCTCAGCGCCGCGCACCTGGAGTACGCTCTCGGTCGGGGCTGAGCCCCGCTTCTCGGAGGTGATACGTGGGCGATCTGGTCGGCCGGCGGCTGGGGGACTATGAGATCGTCGAGCTCCTGGGCCAGGGCGCCGCGGGAGCGGTGTACCGGGCACGGCAGCTCTCTCTGGACCGTTTCGTCGCCGTTCGGGTGCTCGATCCAGCCCTGGCAGCCGACCCCGGCTTCCTGGAGCGGTACCGCGAGGCCGTGCTCGCTTCCGCTCGGCTCATCCACCCCAACATCCTGCGCCTCTATGACCTGCGTCACGACGGCGAGGTGCACTACGTGGTGATGGACCTGGCCCCCGGTGGCAGCCTCCGGAGCCGCCTCGCTCAGGGGCCACTGCCTCTGCCGGAGGCGCTCGAGCTGGCCGCAGCAGTGGCCGACGCCCTGGCCTACGCCCACGCCCACGGCGTCACCCACGCGGCTCTCGACCCCAACGACGTGCTCCTCGACGATGCCGGCCATCCCTTGGTGGCCGACTTCGGCTTGGATAGAGCCTTGGCTCGGCCGGGGTCGCAGACCATCCTTCCTGAGTACATGACTCCAGAGCAGGCCCAGGGGCTGGAGACGGGCCCCCACACCGACCTGTACGCCCTGGGGCTGATCCTGTTCGAGGCCATAACTGGCAGACCCCCTTTCCGAGGGGACACACCTCTGAGCGTACTCTATCAGCAGGTGAACGAGCCCCCGCCCAGGCTGACATCCTTCGGCGTCCAGCCTCCGGCGGTGCAGGAGTTGGTGGACACGGCGCTGGCCAAGTCCCCGAGGCACCGTTTCCCCTCGGGGATGGACATGGCCCGGGCGCTCCGTCATGCCGCTGCGCAGACCGCGGCACCGCCGGAGCCTACCTTCCCGAAGCCGGCTCCCTCCCGGCCCCGCACCGGCTTCGCCCCTGCGGCCCGGCCGGCATCCCGAACCCCCTGGGTGGCCGTGGCCGCGCTGGGCGCGGTCGGGTTGTTCGCCGCCGTGGCGGTGCTGGTCCTGGTGGCCGGGCAGCTCCTGGGCGGGCGCGGGGACGAGACACCAGTGCCGGCGACGGCTGTAGCTGTCGCGGCGGCCGATACCGCCACCGCTGTTCCCACCTCTACCCCGGCTCCCCCTACGCCTACTGCACCGCCCACGGCGCTGCCCACGGCGACCTCCAGCCCTACCCCCACGCACACCGTGACGCCCAGCCCCATGCCCACGGCCACGCCCACCCCCCGGCCCGCCGGTGGAGGGTTCGGCGGCGAGGTGAAGTCGGCCGTCACAGCCACTCCCGCCGAGACCGTAACGGCCGCACCATCCGACACGCCTACCGCCGTCGTGGACACGCCCACTCCCACCTTCACGGCGACTCCGGCCCCGACCGATACCCCCACCGCGGAAGCGACTGCTACCGAGCCGCCGCTGCCGGCGGGGTTCAGCGGGCGCATCGCCTATCCCCTGTACGACCCGCATACAGGCCGAACGGATGTCTGGGTGGCCCAGGCCGATGGTTCGCACCGCTACCAGCTGGCGCCCTGCATGCGACAGCCCGACTTCCGCGGCGACGGGGTACTGGCGATGAACGGCGAGGGCTGCGGCACCGACAGCCTCTGGCTCATGAGCGCCGACGGCAGCGAACGGCGGGAGATTAGCCGGCACCCGGAGGATAGCCACCCCACCTGGTCGCCCGATGGGAGCTCCGTTGTCTACTCCTCCTCGCAGCAAGGAGACGGCCAGTGGCGACTCTACGCCCACTCCGTGCTGGGCGAGATTCCGGAGGGGCCACCCTTCCTGCCCCTGGGCTCCAGTGGCATCCTGGGTCGCTCACCGGTCTGGCTGAGCAATGGCGAGATCGCGTACAATGGATGCGACTACGGCTTCGGCTCGGGCGGGAACTGCGGCCTTTGGGTGGTGAGCAGTCAGGGAGGCCTTCCGCGACGCCTGACCGGCGACGCCAGCGACCGCGCTGCAGACGAGCATGGGGGCAACCTGGTGTTCATGTCCACCATGAACGGCGCCTGGGACGTCTACCGCATTCGTCTGGACGGCTCCGACCTTACCCGGCTCACTCAGGGTAGCGGAAACAGCGGGCTTCCCACGTGGTCGCCCGATGGTAAGGCCGTAGCTTTCCTGTCCGACCGCGACGGTCAGTGGGCCGTCTGGGCGATGCGGCCCGACGGCAGCCAGCAGCACAAGCTGTTCGACCTCAACGGCACCCCAGGGCCGCAGTGGACCGATGAGAGAATGAGCTGGGGACCATGAGATCGTGATTCTCCGAAGCCCCCAAGAGATAGATGAGTACACCATCGTCAGGCCGGTAGGAGGCAGCAAGGCCTTCACCGTCTACCAGGCGACCGACCGCGACGGCGCCAGCGTAACTGTGAAGGCGGCGTTGAACCGTTCAGCCCGAGACCTGGCCCACCTCCGCCGGGAGCGGGAAGTGGTGCGCCACCTCTACCTGCCCGGCTTGCGCGCCGTCCGGCACGTAGGCCAGAGCGCCGACGGTCACATCTATTCAGTGATGGACTGGGCCGAGCGCACTCTGCGCGACGAGATGAACCGTCGCCGTCGCTTCTCTCGCAGCGCTGTCCTCAAGATTCTGACCCCCGTAGCCGAGACGCTGGATGAGATGCATGCCCGCCAGTACATCCACTGTAACCTCACTCCTGACCACATCCTTCTGACGGAAGACGGCCGCGTCCTGCTGGCGGGAGCAGCGCAGGCGCGCCGCCGAGGGCAACACCCGGCCCCTGGCGATGCCCGCTACACCGCGCCCGAGCGCAATACCGCCCAGCCCACCGGCCCTTGGTCTGACATCTACTCCCTGGGGGTCATCGCCTACGAGATGCTCGCTGGCAGGCTGCCCTTCCCCCGGAGCTCGGACGAGCAGCTGCGCCGCGACCATGCCGTCCTCACTCCCAGCCTGCCCCGCTCCCTCAGGCGCAGCTTGGGCCGCGATGCCAGCCGGGCCCTGTTGAGGGCGCTGGCCAAGGAGCCAGCAGATCGGTTTCATTCCGCCTCGGCTTTCATAGAGGCCCTGCGCGAACGCGAGCCCACCTCGATGGCTCTTCAGCACCGCCTATCAGATCTGGGCCACGCTTTGGGCTGGGTCACCACCCGCGTGCCTCGGGCCCTCAAGATCGTCTTCCTAGTGCTGGTGGCGTCCGCGGCCGCCGGAGGCATAGTCCTGGCCGGCCTGCCGCGCGAGGATGCCCCGCCTGAGGACCCCAGAACCGCTACTGCCCGCTTCGAGGCCGCCCTCCTGACGCCGGTGAGCGTATGGACCGCCCGGCCCGTGTCCACCCAGGACCCGAGCCGGCTTCCCACAGCCACGCCGGCGTCGCACCCCACCGCCACGCCCACCACCGCCGTCTCGCCGACATCCACTCCAGAGGAGCAGCCCCCCACCCCGACGGCGGTGCCGGCATCCGCGCCTGGGTCGTTGCACGCCGCGCCCGTCTTGGTCGAGCCGGCTGACGTCACCCACTTCCCCGGAGACGCCACCGTCGAGTTCGTGTGGCAGTATGGCGGCCAGTTGCAGGCCGGCGAGACGTTCGACCTGAGGGTGTGGCGCCAGGGAGCACCGGCCTGGGGCATCGCCCGCACCACCGAGACCCGTTACCGGCAGCGAGGAGCCCCCGACGGCCCCGGCGAGTACTCCTGGCAGGTGGTGGTGGTGCGCGACGACCCGACGACCGGCAAGGTCATCGAGACCAGCAGGCGCAGCGCCACTCGCCGCCTCTTCTGGGACTGATCCTCTTGTCCGAGCGGTCTCAGCCGCTTTCCATGGATGCCCTCTTGCTCACCGTGCTCGTGGTGGCCCGCGTCCGCATAGACACTCTGGCCGACCTAGTGGCTCCCCGACCGGAGGAGACTATCCGTAGCCTGCCCCTTGTGGGAGGCCTGCTCTCCGACCGGGCCTGGGACCTCATGCGCCAGTGGCTGACCGATCCCCTCTCGCTCCTCCTGGTGACCGCGACCTTCCTGCTGCTGGGGCTATACCTGGTCGCCGACGCGGTGCGCGAGCGTCTGTCTCCCACGCTGGTCTACCGGGCCAAGCTGGGGCTGGTGCTGGCGCTGGTAGGGACTACCGTAGTGGCCCAGAGCCTCTACCTCATCGCCTTGCGCCGCGCTACCGGACCGGCCTCCTTCACTCACGACGGCGGCGTCATCCAAACCGAAGCCGCGGTGGACATGCTGCTTCAGGGCCGCAATCCTTACGTCGAGGACTACCTGGACACGCCGCTGGCCGAGTGGGGCCTGGAGAAGCGGACTGCGCTGTATCACTACCCCTACCTGCCCTGGACCCTTATCGCCAGCGCACCGATCAAGCTGGCCTTCGAAGGCATGATCGGCTGGTACGACCAGCGCTTCCTCTACCTGGCCTTGTTCGTGGCTGCGCTCGCCCTGCTCCCTGGCCTGGCCCGCGACCGGTCGGCGGCGCTGCTCCTGGTCATGGTGGTTGGGCTGAACCCCATCATGGGCAGCGACGTCATCTTCGGCATGAACGATTCCTTCGTGCTGGCCTGGATGGTGCTTTCTCTGTGGCTGCTGGCGCGGGGGAAGTATCGCTTTGCCTCCGCCGTGCTGGGGCTGACCCTGGCCAGCAAGCCCACCGCGTGGTTCCTGGCACCCTTCTACCTCGTCTACCTAGCACGGGGATCGGCCGGAGCGGGCCCCGCACTCCGCCGCATCTTCTCTCGGGGATGGCCGACTCTCTTGGTGTTCGGTCTGTTGGTGCTCCCCTTCGTCCTCTGGCATCCCGGCGCCTTCTACGACGACGTGTGGGCGTGGAGCGCGGGGACGTCCTCCACTCCCTACCAGATCAGGGGCTGGGGCCTGAGCAACCTGGTCCTGGCGCTGGCCCTGGTTCCGGACGACCAGGCTTACTTCCCCTTCTGGGTGTTGCAGCTAGCGCTGTGCCTCCCCTTGCTCGTCCTGCTGCTGCGCCGGCAGTGGCACCGACAGACGCTGGCGAACGTGCTGTACGGGACGGCGGCGCTCTTCGGGGTCTACTCCTTCACCTCCCGCTTCTTCAACGAGAACTACGCCGGCTTCCTGCTGGCCCTGCTGGCCTTGGCCGCTCTCGTCGGCCCCGGCGAAACGGCGTCGCCCGACCCGTAGGGCACCCTATCGTTCCTGCCCTCCTGGACTCGCCGCGCGCGAGGGACGGGGCAGGACCAGAACGCTCCCGGTGGTGGACATCGGCGCCCGGGACCATGGCGGCTATGCCTGTGCACGCTCCGGTGACTTCCGAAGGGCGTGCCTCAGTCGCCCATTGGCCTGTCTCCCCACTCGCGCCCAGCCCAAAGAGAAAGACACTATTGACATGGGCTTCTCCCATGTTGTAGACTGGTGCTGTCCTACTGTCCTATGACTAGGGACACCTCGTCTGGGGAGGCCCTGTGGCGGTCACCGCCGACATCGAACGCATTCTGCTGGCTCGAATCACCTCCGGCCGGTATCCGCCTGGTTCCAGGCTGCCCTCGGTGCGGGAGCTGGCAGAGGAGTTCGGCGCCAACAAGAACACCGTCAGTCGTGCTTTCCGGTCTCTGGCGGGAAAGGGTTACCTCAGGATCGAGGCTGGCGTCGGTGCCTTCGTGGCCGGCATACCCTTGGATGGGCCCGGGCTGGAGGCAGCTCGCGAGACCCTGGGCGAGGACCTGGCTTCGACCCTGCGTCAGGCCAGGTTGCTGGGCCTCCGCATGGAGGAGGTCGCCTCCCTATTCCACCGACTCATGGGCACCGTCTACGCCAGCGACCAGGTTGAGGTTCTGTTCATCGAGTGCAACGATTACGACGCCCGGACCCTGGGCGCGAAGCTGGAGCAGGGCCTGGGTGCCCCCATGAAGCTGGTGCTCCTGAGCGACTTCGTGGCTGACACGGAGAGCCTCTGCAGTGGGGCAGACCTGGCGGTCACTACCTTCTACCACTTGGCAGTGGTGCGGGAGGCCGTAGCCGAGGCCGGGGTCGGAACCGAAGTAGTGGGCGTGCATGCTCCTCCGGAGACCGACGCTCTGCTGAGAATCTCACGGGCACCGCAGGGCAGCCGGGTTCTGGCGGTGTGCACCGAGAAGACCACCCTGAATACTATCGTCCACCAGGTGCGAGCCCACAATCCCTCTCTCCAGCTCAGCACTCATCTGGTGGGAGATCCTCAGGCTCTGGAGCGGGACCTGCGATCGGCTGACCTTGTGGTGGACACCCACACCTCCCACCAGGCAGTCGTGGCCGCCGGTTGTTCCGCTCCCATCATCACCTTGTCGTTCACCATAGACCCCACTTCCACCGACTTCCTGCGCGGTCGGGTAGCGGAGTACGTTCGCAGACACGTCAGCGAGGTGGTGGGTAGTGGCTAGTGGCCAGTAGACAGGGAGCAGTCCTTTCACCATCCACTAGCCACTACCCACTGCGCGCCGGGGAGGCTACAGTGAGTGCCAGCTTCACAGGCAGCGCCGGGATCGGCCTGGCCTCTCTGTGTGCCCAGTGGTTCAGTGAAGTCGGACTGCAGCAGGAAGAGGATGGGCGTCTGGCGGCGATGCTGGCCCAAGATCACCAACGCACCGCCTCTTTGCTGCGGACCTGCTTCGGCAAGGTGGTTGACCCGGGGCTCATCAGCACCATAGGCCAGGCCGAGCAGGCGGGTGCGGCATTCCGCCAGGCCGGAGTGGATGCTGTCGTGCTGGTCCATCTGGTCTGGAGTGAGGACCAGCCCCTCATCGCCCTTCTCGAATCGATCGCCGGTCTGCCCCTTCTGCTCTGGAACCGCCACCCTACCGGATCCCTGCCATCCTATCTAACCACCGATGACCTGTTCCGCTTCAGTGGCACTGTGGGAGCCCTCCAGGGGAGCGCCGTGCTTCAAGAGCGGGGGCTGCGGGTGCCGATCGTCTCGGGCTTCCCTGAGGATCCGGACCTGGTCGGTCAACTCCGCCAGTACGACATCGCTCTGCGCCTGCGACGCCGCCTGCGGGGCCTGACCGCCGGCCGCATCGCCGGCACCTGCGAGATCATGACCGGGACTCGCGTGGACGAGCGGGCCCTCGCGCAGTGCTTCGGCGTGCGGCTCCAGGAGATCAGTGCCTCGCAGTACGCCCAGGCCTGTGCCTCAGTCGAGGACGAGCGGGCCCAGGCTTTCGCCGACGAGATCAGAAGGCGATATCCGGTAGTTGGCGTCTCGCAGGAGAGCCTGTTCGTAGCTTGCCGCAATACGCTGGCGCTTGACGACCTGATAGCCCAGCACGGCCTGGGCCTGGTGGCCATCCAGGACCTGGATGAGGACCTTCACCGACTGTCAGGGGTCAGGCCCTGTCTCTATCCTCCGGAAGCTGCTTCCCTCGGGGTCGCGTTCGGGATGGAAAGCGACGTCAACGCCACGCTCGGACTGCTGGCGGCCATGGAGTGCACTGGGTCTCCCTGCATGTACACCGAGCTCTTCACCTTCGACCCGAGCGACAACCTCCTCCTGATGGGTCACGCCGGCCTCCACGATCCCCGTCTAGCCTCTGACGAAGGCGTGACCATCGTTCCCGACTACGAGTACCGCCACGCCGACGCCCTCGAGGGCGCCTGGCAGGAGTTCGTCCTCAGACCGGGCCCGGTGACCTGCCTTAGCCTCTACGACACCCGCGCCGGGTATCGTCTGACCGCCTTCGAAGGCGAGTCCCTCGGCGGCCCCAAGCGCCTGCAGGGCTTTGCCCATGCCCTAGTCAGGCCCGACCGCGACGTCAGCCTGCTCCTCCCGGAGCTCCTCTCTCTGGGGCTCACCCAGCACTTCGCCATAGCGCCAGGCCGCGTCGCTAGCGTGCTGGAGAAGTGGTGCCAGTTGAGCGGCATCGAATTCGTGCAACTGGAGGTGCGGTAGGTGACCGGCAAAGAGAGAGTCCTGAAGGCGCTGGCCGGCGAGAAGACCGATGTGGTGCCCGCTTTCCCCCACTGGTGGGGGGTGTACAAGCTGGACATCCTCGGCCTCGATCCTCGGCTCTTCCCCACCCTGGGCGGACCTCGGCTAGCCGAGATAGACGCCAACTTCTACCAGACCTTCAAGCCCGACATCATCCACCTGGGCGGGGGCGCTTCTCGCGACGTCCGGGACCGGCCGGTGGTGCAGGAGGGCCAGGATCTCTACCTGTTGAACCCGGACACCGGCGAGCGCAACCGCCTGTTGCCCAACTGGACGGTGGACTGGGGCCGTCGCAAGGCCAGAAGGATCGGGTTGACCTCCAAGGCGGAGGTAGACGACTATGTGGCCGGCCACTAC
Organism: Anaerolineae bacterium; assembly: GCA_013178015.1. Taxonomy (NCBI): domain Bacteria; kingdom Bacillati; phylum Chloroflexota; class Anaerolineae; species Anaerolineae bacterium. Next base: position 16,281 of record JABLXR010000018.1, on the reverse strand, counting down.
CCGACCAAAGACCAAATCCTCGAGTCAGGCACTTACGACCACGTGGTGGAGATCCTGCGCCGCTTCGGCGACGAGGCCTTCGTGGCCATGAATCTGGGCTCTCCCGTCTGCACCACCTTCGACCCCGACGGTCCCCTGGGCTACACCGAGGCCCTGATCGCCCTGGTGGAGAAGCCCGCCCTGATGGAGTACCTCATCGGCCGCAGCTACGAGGGCTACCTGGAGCAGGCCAAGGCCCTGGCTGCCATCGGCTGCCACGCTTTGATGAGCTCCGAGGCCTACGTGGCTGCGGACACGGTATCCCCGGACATGTTCGGCTCTCTCATCTACCCCATCTACAAGGACTTCAACCGCCGGGTGGCCGACTTCGGGATCATCCCCTTCATCTACTTCATGGGCAACATCGGCCCGCTCGTGCCCTACCTGAAGGATGTCAACATCAAGGCCCTGATGGTGGAGGAGCCCAAGAAGGGCTTCAATGTGGATGTGGTCGAGATCAAGCGCCAGGTGGGGGACAGCCTCTGCCTGGTAGGCAACGTGGACAGCGTCGAGGTCATGCTCCGGGGCCGGCCGGCCGACGTGGAGCAGGCCGTGAGGGCCCAGCTGCCGGCAGCCAAGAATGGGGGCTTCATCATGAGCACGGGCAGCCCCCTGACCGTGGACACGCCGGTGGAGAACGTCCACACCTTCATGCGGGCCGCCCGGGGGCCGGTACCATGATGCCGGGGCTGGCCCCGAGGTTGCTGGCGTGACCTCCAGAGAGCGGATGCTGGCCGCCTATCGCAATCAGGTTCCCGATCGCGTGCCCGTCTCGCCCGAGATCTGGGACGCCACCGCCCTGGCGGTGAGCGGGCGGCCGTTCCACGAGTTGGTGGGGCCGTTCGCCGAGACGCCCTGGTGGCAGACGCATCTGGCGGCCTTCCAGTACTTCGGCGCCGATGCCTGGATCGTGCCCGGGATCGGTGCCTCGCCGAGACAGGCAGAGATGGTGACCGAGCGATCGCGATTCCTCGATCCCGAGGAAATCGAAACGGAGATCGAGTATCGGACGCCGAAGGGCAGGCTTCACGCCGTAGCCCGCACCACTCCCGTGTACGCTGGCTGGCTGATCGAGCACCCGGTGAAGGACTTCGTCCGAGACATGCCCGCCTACGAGGCCTACTACTTCGACGATCCTCGAGCGTCCGACCTGAGCGGCATCTGCGAGGCCCTGGCCGGGGTGGGAGAGGCCGGGCTGGTGACGCCGGGTGTCGGCGAGCTGTTCACCAGCTTCTTGGGCAGCGCCCGCGAGGGCGGCATGGTGGCCACCCTCTATGACCTCCAGGACCACCCGGACTACTGCCGGCATCTGCACCGGCGCTACCTGGAGCACATCGCTGAGGTCACCCGGCACGTCCTGCAGAACACCGCCACCCAGGCCATCTTCGTCAACAGCGGCTATAGCGGCCCACCCATCGTCAGCCCCCGGCTGTATCGGGAGTGGGACCGGCCGGTGCTGGCGGCCGTGAGCCAGGTGTGCCGGGAGTTCGACGTGCCCTTGCACTTGCACCAGCACGGACACGTCCGGGTGCTGCTGGAGGACCTGGTCCAGGCCGGGGTGAGCATAGTTTGCCCTTTGCTGCCACCCCCGCAGGGAGACGTGGAGGATCTGGGGGAGCTCAAGCGGGCTGCCGCCGGGCGCATCGCGCTGAAAGGCAACGTGGACCCGGTGGAGGTGCTCCTCCAGGGCACGCCGGAGCAGGTCGAACGCGCGGTGGCCGACTGCATCCGAGACGCTGCCCCTGGAGGTGGCTTCGTGCTCGGCACCGCCGATTCCACTGTGGTGGGGACGCCTTTGGAGAACATTGCCGCCTTCGTGGAGGCGGGCCACAAGTACGGAAGCTACTCCGCCTGAGTCGCGATCGGCCTTAGCCGGGCGCATCGTCGCCAAGGAGAGAGCCACATGTCGGGGCACTTGACCAGCTTCGCCATCATCAGGACGGGCTTCGTGACGCAGACCGACCGGGGCCTGCGCCAGGTTGTCAAGGTGCAGGTGGATAACAGCAGCGCCCCGGCGGAAGGCGTCCTGTCGGTGGATGTGGCGGGGCAAGTCGAGACAGTGGAACTGGGAATTATCGAGCGCGGGCTGGGCCACTACGAGATCACCGTGCCCGAAGTCAGCTCGGCCACCCAGGCGGCCTTCGTTCTGCGCGTTGGCGGGGTTGAGGCCACTCACCAGACCTTGCTCCTGCCGGTCCGCCACTGGAAGGTGTACCTCGTGCCCTTCTCTCACCACGACTTGGGCTACACCGATCTCCCCGAGGTGTGCATCCAGCAGCACAGGGACTACTTCCGGCGCATCATTGACTACTGCCGCCAGACGGACGACTTCCCCGAGGAAGCCCGCTTCCGCTGGACGGCGGACACCACCTGGGCGGTCAAGTTCTTCCTGGAGGACGCCAGCGATAGGGACAGAGCCGATTTCCTTGACTTCGTCCGCGACGGGCGGATCGAGATCACGGCTCAGTACGCCGCCTTCAACTCCGCCCTCCTCACTCACGAGGAGCTCATTCGCTCCATCTACTACGCCTTCGAGCTGGCCCGCGAGCACAACCTGGAGATCACCAGTGCCATGACCACCGACATCCCCGGGAACCCCTGGGGGTTCGCTCAGGTGCTGGCCAGGAGCGGCGTTCGCTACCTCTCCACCGCCGTCAATCGGAGATGGGCGCAAGACGGCGTGGACCGAGCCAAGGTGCCCCGTATCTCCCGCCCCTTCTACTGGGCCGGTCCCGACGGCAGTGAGGTGCTGGTCTGGAACACCGACCCAGAGCACATCTACGTAGAGGGGCGAGAGCTCGGCCTGACCACTTCCTTCGATGCCGCGCACCGGAATCTGCCGGGCTACCTGCAGTCGCTGGAAGCGGGCGGCTACCCGTATGACGCCATCAGCCTGCGTACTACCTGCAAGACGGCGGACAACGCTCCTCCGTGCGTGTACCTCTCCCGCATCGTCCGGGAGTGGAACGAGCGCTACGCCTTCCCCAAGCTCATCATCGCCACCAGCACCCAGTTCTTCCGCTACATGGAACAAACCTATGGCGCTGAGTTCCCTCACTATGCCGGCGATTGGACCGACTGGTGGATGGACGGCCCTGCCTCCTCAGCGTACGAGACCGGCATCACCCGCGTGGCCCACGAGGAGCTGGCTTCGGCGGAGAAGCTGCTGTCCCTGTCGGCGGCGATGGGCTCGGAAGGCTATCCGGAGGACCAGATCGAGGAAGCCTACGACCAGTTAATGCTCTACGACGAGCACACCTGGGGCATGTGGAACAACGTCTCCGACCCCTACCTGGAGACGACCACCAGCGAGTGGCAGACGAAGGCGGCCTTCGCCACCAACGCCGTGGAGTTGACGCACGGTCTCCTGAGACAGGGGCTGCAGCGCTTCGCTGGCCACTTCCGCACCGGCACGTCGCCGGCCATCGCCGTATTCAACCCCCTGTCATGGAGACGCAGCGCCCCGGTGACGGCCCGGCTGGATAGCGTGATTGAGGCCGGGGAAATCTTCCGGCTGCTCGATCCCACCGGCCGCGAGGTGGCCTACCAGGTGCTGGAGTCGCACCAGGGAGGAGGCCTGACCATCGGCTTCCTGGCCCAGGACGTCCCGTCCTACGGGTATTCCCTCTACACCATTGACTCGGGCACAGCCCCTCGGGTGGGGCAGGCATCGGTATCCGTCCAGGGCAACGCCATCGAGAACCGGTACTACCGGGTCACCCTCGACCCTGCCACCGGTGCCGTCGCCAGCATCTACGACAAGGAACTGGGCCGGGAGCTGGTGGACGGCGACAGCCCCTTCCAGCTTAACCAACTGGTGTACGACAGCGGCGAGCCGCCCATCCACGGCCGGTTCGTCCCCGAGTGCAGCGGCGTCTACGCCGGTCAGTCCGGTCCGGTCTGGGGCAGCATTGCCTCGCTGGGCAAGTGCGCCATGGGCAAGCACGTCCGGCTCTCCGACCCTCACTGGGGCAAGGGCAGGTTGGCGCCCTACGTGATTCCCTGGCTGCGGCAGGAGGTCATCCTCTACCAGGACCTGAAGCGGATAGACCTGGTCAATCGCCTGTACAAGGAAGAGACCCTGGAGAAAGAGGGGCTCTACTTCGCCTTCCCTCTCCTGGTCCCGCAAGCCCGATTCACCCTCGAGGTAGCGGGAGCAGCGGCCATGCAGCCCGGGGTGGACCAGCTTCCCGATAGCTGCCACGACTGGCACAACCTCGATTACTGGCTCGACGCCTCCGGGCCTGACTACGGCGTCACCTGGTCGTCTCGCGAGGTGCCGGTGGTATCCATCGGCGACATCAACACGGGCAAGTGGCAGAGTCACCTGGATTTGGCCGGCGGCCACTTCTTCGCCTACGCCATGAACAACTACTGGACCACCAACTTCAAGGAGCGCCAGGGAGGAGACTTTGCCTTCCGCTTCTCCCTCGTCGGGCACGGGCCCGACTGGGGCCACACTGAGAGGGCCCGCTTCGGCTGGGGCTACTGCACCGACATGCAGGCCATCGTGCTGCCGGCCGGCCAGGCGGGGAGCCGGGCGGACGGCGCGGGCAGCCTCCTGGAGGTGGAACCGGGGAACGTGATGGCCTTCACTCTCAAGCGGGCCGAGGGCGGTGAAGGGCTGATCGTCCGGCTGATGGAACTGGAGGGCCGAGATACAACGGCCTGGGTACGGCTGCCCGCAGCCCGCATAGTCTCGGCCCGGCGGACCGACATCGTGGAGCGCGACCTAGGGGCCCTGTCGCTCCGGGACGGCGCCATCGAGGTGCCGATAGCCGCGTTCGGCATCGAGACCGTCCGTCTAGGGCTGCAGTAGGTGGGGCGAGGTGGCGGCAGCCGTCGTCGTAGGCAGATGTCTTGAGGTAGGCGTTATGTGCAGTGAGGCCCGGCAACTGGACACGATACAGGAGCTTTCTGGGCTTGGGCGCGATGCTCGAAGCGTCTGCGTCGTAGGGGCGAACCTGTGTTCGCCCGGGCTACCGCCGAGACGTCAGGCCACGGGCGAACCTTGGTTCGCCCCACGGGAATGGACGTGACGTTGGTGACCAGCGCCGCGCCTCCTTCCACAGAGGTTCGCCCCACGGGAATGGGCGTGACGTTGCCGACCGGCGCCGCCTCTCCTGCCATGGCGGTTCGCCCCTACGGGAATGGGCATCATTGCGGCAGGGCACGCCGCCCCGCAGCGTATGGAGCTCAGCATGACAGTGTGCATGGAGGGTGCCATCGCCTTCCCCCGGGGAGGCATTGATGCCGGGTGAGGCCGGCCTCAAGCGGCAGTCGGGCGAGGCCCTGGAGCGCATCTGGGACCTGTACGACGACGCCGAGATCGAGCGGCGCAAGCAGAGGGTGCGTCGCGCCTGGGACTACCGACGGGTGGATCACGTGCCCCTCAAGATCAACGTGCACGAGAACCCCTGGGGCTTCTCCATGCGGGAGCAGTTGGAGGACGCCGAGAAGCAGTGGGCCGTCAGTCTGGCCGGGATCGAGCGAGCCCTGCGCGTCCTTCCGGATGATTACATCCCTACCATGCGGCCCGACGTGGGCTACATGACCATGGCCACCGTGTACGGCATTCCGGTGCACTGGTCCGACGACCCTAACCAGATGCCTGGCATCCGCCACAACTTGATCTACGACATGAAGCAGGTGCAGGAGCTGCCCCAGTTCGATCCCACAACGCAGGGCCTGATGCCCGAGTGCCTGCACCGCGTATCGCTCTTCGCGGAGCGCGGCCAAGGCCGCATCTACATCTCCGGGATAGACCTGGGCGGCCCTCTAAACACAGGCAAGGACCTGGTGGAGACCAATCTGTACTACGCTGCCTTCTACGAGTACCCGGAGGAGCTACACGCCCTGCTAGACCGGGTCACCGACGACATGATCTCCTGCTACACCGCCATCGTTGCCGCAGCCGGGGGACGGGAGAACATGTCCACTACCGACTTCGACGATCTCTGGGCCCCAGAAGACTACAAGGGCTACGTCTCCGACGACGTCTGCGCCACCATCAGTCCGGCGACGTTCACCGAGTTCTCCCGGCCCTACAACAGCCGCATCTACGCCCAATTCGGCGGCGGGCTGCTGCACAACTGCGGCCCCAACCCCTCGGCACATCTGTACCTGGATCATACCCCGCCCATCAGGGGAGTCACCCTGGCGTATGAATACAGCAAGGACGACTTCCCCCGGCTGAAGGAGGCTTTCGCCGGGCGGGGGGTGATCTACACCGGGATCGGGGGGATCGGGCGCGACTACGATGAGGATCTGGAGGCAGCGGTGGCTCGTCTACGGCGAATCGCCAGCCTCTTCGCTCCGGACGTCGTGGTCATCCCCGCCCTGAGCTTCGACGGCGCCGCCCTCACGGACGAGCAAATCGCCCGTGCCTACTGGGAGGTGGTGGAGGTGGCGGACCGATACGCGCGCAGCATGGACTGGATCGGTGGATAGTGACTGGCGGATGGTGGCCAGAGGGTAGCGGACGCCTGCTTGCCCTCTATCCGCCATCCACTGGCCACCATCCACAGGGAGAGGGTCGGGGGGCACACCCGGGAGTTGCCGCCGAGGGGACCGAAGGCCAATAGGAGGCAGAGACGTGACCGCGAGAAGGTCTAGCCGCAGGGAGTTTCTCCGTCTTGGTGGAATGGCAGCGGGCGGGCTGGCCCTGGCCGCCTGCGGTGCCGCCACCCCGCAAGTGGTCGAGAAAGTGGTAAAGGAGACTGTGGAGGTCGAGAAGATCGTCAAGGAGACGGTGATCGCCGCACCGGCTCCGACCTACGAGCAGGGGGAGCTGACCATCCTGCTGTGCTGCTCGGGCCCGGACGAGATCGCGGCCAAGGAGGCGTTCAACCAGCGCTTTGCCCAAGCCCGCGAGGGCGTGACGGTCACGATGACCCCCATGCCCGCGGGCCAGAACTACTTCGAGAGGCTGCAGACGGTCATCGCGGCCGGGACCGCGCCGGACATCTACGACATGTGGGAGGGCTACGTTCAACCCTATGCCGAGAACGGGGCTCTCGTCAACTTGGATCCCTTCATGGAGGTGGACCCCATCCTCAAGAAGGAGGACCTGTGGGAAGGCGCGCTGGGCAGTGTCACCTACCAGAATAGCATCTACTCGCTGCTGATCGCCATCATCCCTGGCCCGGTGGCGATGTACTACAACAAGGCTCTACTGGACGCCGCGGGCGTGGCTTACCCGAACAACGACTACACTTGGGATCAGATCCGCGAAGCTGCCCTGGCGCTCACGATAGGCGCTGAGACGGGCGCCCCGTCTCAGTACGGCATCGTCTACGATCTGTGGTTCGTGCCCTGGCTGTACTGGATCTGGTCGAACCGCGGCGACGTCTTCAATGCCGACGAGACGCGGTGCACCGCGACCGACCCGAGGACCGCCGAGGCGCTGCAGTACTGGGCCGATATGGTGATCAAGGACTACATCGCGCCGTCCGTCTCTATGCAGTCAACCATGCAAGGCGCCCCGAACATGTTCCAGACCGGCCAGGTAGCCATGTACCTGGGCAACGCCTGGAACTTGGGCGACATCAAGAACGCCGGCGAGCAGGGCCTGGACTGGGGCGCCTGCCTGGCCCCCAAGGCGAATGACGGCAACCGCACCTTCTACCAGCACACCTGGTGCTGGGGCATCTGGACCGGCTCCCAGAAGCCGAACCTGGCCTGGGAGTACTGCCGGGACTTCGTGACCGAAGAAGAGATGATGACCGCCTTCAACACCTTCCAGAAGGCCATGCCCAGCGTCAAGAGGATGCTGTACACCTTCCTCACTCCGGAGACCGAGGCGCTCGGTTGGGCCGGGCTGGTAGACATCGTCGGCGACCCGGCGAAGATCCGCTGGCCGGGTGCCGGGGCCAAGTGGGACAAGATTAGCACCATCTTCCAAGCCGAGATTGACCTGGTGTGGACGGGCGAGAAGACCGCCGCTGATGCCATGGCTTCCGCTTGCCCGTTGGTGGACGAGGAGCTGGCGCGGGCGTAGGAGCCAGCCCATGTCCCTCTCCCCTCTCCCATCGCCATGGGAGAGGGGAGAAGGACAGAGACGGTTCTCGCCTCCGGGCCCCTCTCGCACACGTGTGGGAGAAGGGGCAGGGGGCGAGAGCCACCCGAAGGAAGGAACGTATGCAGTCGTACAGCGGAACGATGCCGAACGCAGGCGGACCAGCCCGCCGGATGGGCATGGAGCGCCGCGAGATGCTCATTGGATGGCTCACGCTGTCGCCCTGGGCGGTCGGCTTCCTCGTCTTCACGTTGGGGCCCATGGTCGCCTCGCTCTACCTCAGCTTCAGCGAGTACAAGATCATCCAGGCGCCCAACTGGGTCGGTCTGGCGAACTACCAGCGAATGCTTGACGACCCGCTCTTCTACAAGTCATTGTCCGTGACCGTGATGTACAGCCTGACGAGCGTTCCCCTGGGCATCTTCATGGCGCTGATAGTGGCCGTGTTGCTCAACCAGGACATCTGGGGCGCCAGGGTGATGCGCACCATCTTCTACCTGCCCTCCGTGATATCGGGAGTGGCGGTGTCGCTCGTCTTCGCCTGGATCTTCAACCACCGCTTCGGCATCCTCAACTACATCATCGGTCTGGTAGGGATCCGGGGGCCGGACTGGCTGGGGTGGCGGCAGTGGGCCCTGCCGGCTTTCGTGCTCATGAGCCTGTGGGGCATCGGCGGCAACATGATCATCCTGCTGGCGGGACTGCAGGGCGTACCGGCGGCTCTGCACGAAGCGGCCGAGATAGACGGCGCGAACTCCTGGCGTCGGTTCTGGCGCATCACCTTGCCCATGATCTCACCAGCGATACTGTTCGTCGGTATCATGAGCATCATCGGCAGCTTCCAGACCTTTACCCAGGCCTTTATCATGACGGGTGGGGGCCCTGCCTACGCCACCCTGTTCTACGTGCTCTACCTGTACCGCAATGCCTTCACCTGGTTCGAGATGGGGTATGCCTCCGCTCTGGCCTGGGTTCTGTTTGCCATCATCCTGCTATGTACCCTGTTGAGCCTGCGCGTATCCCGGTCTTGGGTGCACTATGAGGGAGGATAGCTCTATGGCCACCGTGGCCGGCAGAGCCAGACCCGCTAGAGCAGCAGCAGTGAAGCGGAAGCGGCAGGGATGGCTGGTGTTCAAGCATGTGGCGGTCAGGGTGCTAGTCTTCGCCGCCCTCCTGCCCCTGGCTGGCTTCATCATCATGCCGTTCCTGTGGATGCTGGGCTCGTCGTTCAAGCCCATTGGCTCCGGTATCCGCTTTCCGCCCCAGTTCATCCCAGATACGTGGGTGTGGTCGAATTACCCCCTCGTGTTCGACACCATCCCCTTCTTCACTTACCTGCGCAACAGCGCCATCGTGTCCGGCGGGGTGATAGCCGGCGAGCTGCTGTCCGCCTCCATCGTGGGCTACTCCTTCGCGCGGCTACGCTACCCGGGGCGGGGGCTAGCCTTCGTGGTGCTTCTGGCCACCATGATGATCCCCTTCCCCGTGACCATGGTGCCGCAATTCCTGCTGTTCAACGAGCTGAAGTGGGTGGATACCTACCTGCCACTGATCATCCCGGCCTGGTTCGCCCCTCCCTTCGCCGTATTCCTGCTGCGGCAGTTCTTCATGACGGTGAACCGAGAGCTCGACGACGCAGCCAAGGTAGACGGCTGCAATGAGCTACGCATCCTCTTCCAGATCCTCATGCCCCTATCGAAGCCGGCGTTGACGACGGTGGCCATCTTCTCGTTCACCTGGAACTGGAACGACTTCATGGGTCCGCTGATCTACCTTAGCGATGCCCGCAAGTTCACTCTGGCGTTGGGCATCAACTACCTGCGCTCCTTCCGCGGCGGCGGGGACCTGGCGCCGCAGATGGCCGCCAGCCTGATGTTCTCGGCGCCCTGCATCATCCTGTTCTTCCTGGCACAGAAGTACTTCGTCCAGGGCATAGTCACCACCGGGCTGAAAGCGTAGGCGGGCCGATCGGCAGATGATTGACCATGCTTCGGAGACTGGCGTTCCTGGGGCTCATCGGACTGGCGCTCGCGGGGTGCTCCCCGGTCGAAGCACCGTCCACCACGGCCGAGGCCACGCCTTGCGCCAGCCTCTGGGTCGTGTACTCCGCATCTTGCGCCCAGTGCCGCTACATCAAGCCCCTCGTCCTCCGGCTTCAGGAGGAGCATGGCGGTCGGGTTGGAGGCGGCATCGTCCTGGCGGAGGAAGCTCAGGGCCGCCAGCTTCGGCAGCAATACGGCATACGCTGCACGCCGGGCACGGTAGTACTGGCGGCCGACGGGTCATTGCTCGCCGGGCCCGCCTGCGGTCCACTGGGCTATGCGGCGCTGAAGGCCATGCTGGAGGAGGCGTTGGAGGATGGGCGGTGCTGCTCATGACGATCCTGTCCCCAGACCATCGTAGGGGCGGCCATGGGCGCCTCGGCGTGTGCCGAGCGGAGGCATTCGACATCGGTAGTGAGGGGCGCCCGCGTATGAACCCGAAGCAGCGCCTGCTGGCCGTGCTGAGCGGCTCCCGGCCCGACGTGGTCCCCGCCGCTCCTCATTGGTGGGGCAACTACAAGTTCGAGGTCGCCGGCAAGGACTACATGCTGGATCGCTGGGGAGACGGCGCCAGCATGGTGCCCGTATACACCCGCTTCTACGAACGCTTCCGACCGGACTGGTTCCACCTGAGCGGCGGTTATCCGCGCCGGCGGAAAGGGCACCCCAGCCGGGAGTACCGGGGCATCCGAGAGGGAGAGCGCCTGTACCTGGTGGCTCCCGACGGCTCTCGCGACGAGATCCTGGCCGATGAGAGCCTGGCCTCCGAGCACCGCGGTCGCCCCTGGGACGATGGCCTCACCATACCGCAAGCCATAGACCGCCTGCTTGAGAATCGGGATCCGCCCACGGCTGAGGATCTGATCGAGGCCGGCTACACCGACCACGCTGCCGAGATCGTGCGCCGGTATGGGGATGAGGCGTTCGTCTGCGTCAACGTCGGTGCTCCCGGCATCCAGACCCTGGGCAGCTACGAGCGCAGTCTCATGGCTTTGCACGACTACCCGGAAGGGGTGAAGCGTCTGGTCCAGATCCGATACCGAGAGGCCCTGGAGTGGGCCAAGGCCTTCGCCGCCGTGGGCGTGCACGGCTGGCTGATCTCGGAAGACATGGCCGCCGCCGATACCATGTCGCCTCGCATGTACGAGGAGATCCTCTATCCGGCCGATTGCTGGTTCTTCGCCCAGGTGGAGGAGCTGGGCCTGGTGCCAATGGTGTACTTCTGCGGCGACGTGAACCCCCTGGTGCCGCTGATCCGCGAGTCAGGGGTCAAGGCTCTCCTCGTCGAGGACAGCCGCAAGACCTTCAGCCTGGACGTGGTGAAGATCGCCCGCGAACTCGAGGGCAAGGTCTGTCTCTTCGGGAACGTAGATACCACCGGCCTGATGCTCCGGGGCAGCCCGAACCAGGTCAGGGCAGCCGTCCGCCATCAGTTGGCGGCGGCAGAGGAGGGGCCCTTCGTGGTAGCCAACGGCAGCCCTCTGGCTCCGGGCACTCCACCGGAGAACGTAGACGCCCTGATCGAGGCGGCACATAAGGAATAGGTTACAGGGAACAGGTTATAGGTTGTAGGGACCAGGGTATGCGCTGTCGAGAGCCGAACGTACCGGGCACATATCTCTCTATGTCCCATAACCTATTCCCTGTAACCTATAACCTGTTCCCTGTAACCTGACTGGAGGCATGATGGATAGCGTCAACGTCGCTCCGTTCGCCGCCAAGGTAGTGACTGATCAGCCCGGTGAGTACTCCCTCTGGTGGGAAGACCCGCGCGTGATCGAGCGGGTGGAGGTCCGGTTCTCTGAGCCGGTGGGCCGCGAGGAGCTGCCTGAGCTGTACTACTGGCAACACACCTGGCCCAGAGTCCGCCTGGCCAAGAACGCCGTAGTCGGCTCAGGCGAACAGGGCTGGCTCCCCATTGACGACTGGATCACCGGCCAGTGGCGCCGGGCAGCCTGCTCCGTCGAGGGTGAAGGTGGGACCTGGACGTACACTTTCCTGCCTCTCGACCAGGAGGACGTGCCCTCGGCAGACGAGTTTCCGGTCCGCTTCCGTCGCACCCTCAGGGTGCGCCTGGCGGGGAACAGCGCCGGGGCGATCCGGGCCGTGGCCGCTTACAGCGACTCGGAGTGGCGGGAGACGGAGATCTGCTTCCAGTGGGGCGGCATGACGAGCCAGGCACAGCGCTGGGACGGCCGGCTGGAGGCGTTCAACGGGTATGTGCTGTCGGTGCAGCCGTGGGGCCGCGGGGCAGAAGTGGGTGCGGACGGGAGTTGGCGCTCCTCGGTCAACGGCAACCTGGCCGGTGTCAGGGCGCGGGTGCGCTACGCTCACAACGAGGACCGCAACTCGTACGACCGCACCATCGTTACCCTGCGGTCGGAGGTTCTCTCCTTCTCTGTGGACATGCGCCACGTGCTGGCAGAGGGGACGCTATACCTGCCCGATTTCGGTGTAGCTGTAGGCCAGGCCGAGGGCTACCCCGGCCTGGCGGCCATAGCGGCCCGCTGGGAGGCCGGCCGCGGCCGCTCCATCACCGAGCGGGTGGAGGAGCTTCCGGAGCAAACCTGGGACCGGGTGCGGCGAGAGCAACCCCGGACGGAGCCCCCCATCTACTTCGTGCTTGGCTGTGAGGGCGGCCGGCAGAAAGCCCGCCTGCACCCGAACGGCGACCTGGAGCTCTTTGAGAACTACATCCGGCGGGTGAGGGGCCGGGACTCCGACCGGCTCCTCTGGGAGGGGCCAACGCTGCGGTACTCATTCGGTCTGCCGGGGCAGTTCACCGGCCGTAGCCTGGCCGAGGGGTACCTTCCCGTGGTCCGGGCCGACTGGGTGGCTCGCCCCATCACCTACGAGCAGGACGCCTTCGCCACCTGGCTGCTGGCCGACATCGGCGACGACAGTGACAAGCCGGGTGACGATCCGGTGGTGGCTCTGCTGCGCTTCACCCTGATGAACGCCGGGACGGAGCCGGCGGTGGGCCGTTTGGCACTGAGTACGGCTGACAAGAAGGCTGAGGGAGAGCGCCTGGCGGTCAGCGACGGCCTCGTGTACGCCATGCGCGACGGGGAGAGACGGCTGCGAGCCCAGTTCGATATCCGCGGCCGCGGCGCCCTCAAGGCCGGGGAGGCGGGCGCCACGTACGAAGTGGCGTTGGCCCCCGGCGACTACCATTGCGTGGTAGTGAAGGTGCCCCTCATCACCCTCTCCGAGGAGGAGGAGGAGTTGACGGCGCTCGACGCTCTCCAGTTCGAGGAGCAGCGCCGCAAGGCCGTCGCCTTCTGGCAGCGGCGGGTGGCTCAAGGAGCCCAGATCGAGACCCCCAATCCGGACCTGAACCGGTTCTACAAGGCTCACCTGACCCACATGCTCATCGTCAACGACCGCGAGCCGGGGTCGGAGCGGTTGGCTCCCCGTTGCGGCGGCTTCCACTATGGCAACTTCCCCGACGAGGGCATCATGTGCACCGCCGACCTGGACCGGCGTGGCTATGCCAGGGAGGCTGAGCGCTGCCTGGAGATCATGGTGCACTACCAGGGCACCGTGCCGCTGCCGGGCGACTTCGAGACTCACTTCGGAGTCCTGTACGGCTCCAACGGCTACGAGATGGGCGGGTACAATCGGGGACAGGGCTGGGCCATGTGGGGCCTGGCCGACCACTACCGCATCACCCGGGACCGAGAATGGCTGGAGCGGGTGGCTCCCGCGATGGTGAAGGCCTGCGACTGGGTCACCCACGAGCGCCGGCGGACCATGGAGTTGGCCCCTGACGGCAGCCGCCCCATCGAGTTCGGCTTCCTGCCCGCGGGCTCGCTCGAGGACGTGACCGACTACTGGCATTGGCTGTCGAGCAACGCCTATGCCTGCTGGGGCTTCCAGGCCATCGCTGACGTGCTGGCAGAGGCCGGGCATCCCGAAGGCGAGAGACTCCAGGCGGAGGCGGCTGCCTTCCGGGCCGATCTCATGGTCGGCTTCAACGAGTCCCGGGCCCGCTCGCCCATAGTCAAGCTCGCGGACGGGCGCTGGGTGCCCTACTGGCCGGCCCGGCTGGAGAGGCGCGGCCGCGACTTCGGCTGGCTGCGGGAGGTGCTCGAGGGCTCCATGGGCCTCCTCTTGAGCGAGATGATCTCCACGGGCGACCCGGCGGCCCGCTGGATCCTCGACGACTACGAGGACAACCTCTACCTGTCAGAGGAATACGGCTACCCGGGGACCATGCCCGATTTCGACGGACACTGGTTCGACTGGGGCGGGTTTTCCATGCAGTCCAACCTGCTCCTGCACCCGTTGCTGTACCTGCGGCGGGATCAGGTCAAGCCCTTCCTGCGCGCCTTCTTCAATGGGTTCTACTCCACCTACTTCGAGGACGTCAGCATGCTGGCCGAGCACAACCTCCCCACTTTGGCAGACTGGCGCGGAGACCACTTCAAGACCTCGGATGAGGCCAACGTCATCCGCTACCTGCGTCTGATGCTAGTGGAGGACTGGGGAGACACCCTCACCTTGGGCAAGGCCATTCCCAGGGAGTGGCTGGAGCACGGCAAGGGCGTCCGGGTGGAGCGCGTGCTCACCTACTTCGGGGAGGTGAGCTACACCATCGCCTCCCGTGCCGGGGAGGGCCTCATCGAAGCCGAGGTGCACCTCCCTCAACGCCATCCTCCGGCCCGGGCTCGGCTGCGGCTGCGCCACCCGGAGATGACTGAGATCCGGCGAGTGGCGCTGGACGGGTCCGAGTGGGCCGAATTCGATCCCGTGAGCGAGACCATCGAGCTGCCGGCGGAGCGGAAGCAGCTACGCGTGCGGGCTTACTATGCCTGAGAGAGGGCGGCTGCATCTGGAAGACAGGCACCCCCACCGAGGAATCCTGGCGGGGGTTGGGCGCAGATTCGTCCGTCGCGGAGTTGCATCTGGCAGATCGACACCCCCACCGAGGAGTCCGCGCCCCCAGGTGCGGGTCCACCCAGGGGCACGCATTCGCTCCGGCGAGCCGGTCCGACGTGGGCGCGCGAACTCCTCGAGTGTTCTCGGGCCTCGCGCCGAGAAATGCGGCTGCCAACACGCCTGAGGGAGTGAGATGCCGTCAGCATGGCGCGAAGTGACGATAGGGGAGCACCAGGGTCTCACCGCCGAGACCGAGGCCCTTTCGGTCACCATTCTGCCGGGGGTTGGGGGCAAGATGGCGTCGTTCCGCAGCCGGGGCTCGGGCTTCGAGTACCTCTGGCAGCCACCTGACGGGGTATATCCTGTACCGGAGTACGGAGCGCAGTACGGCCCCGAGTTCGCCACCGGTTTCGACGAGTGCTTCCCGACGCTCCTGGCCTGCGAATACCCAGCCGAGCCCTGGAAGGGCGTGCCCATCCCTGACCACGGCGAGGTCTGGGCCCTGCCCTGGGAGTGGCGTGTGGTGGAGGGAGCCCTAACCCTGGCGGTGGCCGGCAGAGGCCTGCCCTATCGGCTGGCGAAGGCTATCCAGGTGGAGGGCGAAGAGGTCCTGCTGCGCTACCGCCTGACCAACCTGAGCGAGGAGCCGCTACGGTGGCTGTGGAGCGCCCACCCCCTGTTCAACCTCACCCCGGGGCTGGTGGTGCACGTTCCGGGCCGCCCGGCCATGACCGTGTATGAGTCGCTGGGCGATGCCCTGGGGGCGCCCGGCAGCCTTCATCGCTGGCCCTACGCCGGCGAGGTGGACCTGGCCTTGCCGGCAGAGCGAGAGCTGGCAGCGGAGAAGGTGTTCCTCAGCGGGCTGGGCGAAGGCCGCGTCGTGCTCCACTACACCGAGATGGGCGAGGGCGTCAGCATCCAGTTCCCGCAGGAGACTCTCACCGGCATCGGACTGTGGTATAACGTGCGCGGCTGGCCCGCCGAGGCTCCGCACCACAACGTCGGTGTCGAACCCTGTTCCGAGCCGCACGAGAGCCTGACAGACTGCCGTAACGTGCTCGCCCCGGGTGGCGAGGCCACCTGGTGGATGCGCTGGATCCTCTTCCGTTGGGCCCCCGGTCGGCGCGCCCGGTGAGGACCGGGAATCCAGTGTTGGTGAACCCAGAACAGAGGAGTTCGCGCCCCCAGGCGCGACTTAGGGACGCGCGCACTCCTCATCATGGACAGCTGGTGAGTCTGGAGTCAGGGGGGGCATTGCGTAGCGAGGCATGGGCTTGGCGGGGTTCGTCCGCAACCTGGGGG